>JANOCM010000681.1:0-5770 GCA_031412175.1 Alphaproteobacteria bacterium | reverse complement strand
ACCGCGCTGCGCGCGCTGATGCGCGAGGGCGACGCCTGGGTTCAGCGGTCGTCGCGGCAATCGCTGCGGCTGCTCGGCTCGGTCGGCGAGCCGATCAATCCCGAAGCCTGGGACTGGTATCACCGCGTCGTCGGCGATGGGCGCTGCCCGATCGTCGACACCTATTGGCAGACCGAAACCGGCGCAACGCTGATGTCGCCGCTGCCCGGCGCGACGGCGCTCAAGCCCGGTTCGGCGGCGATGCCGATGTTCGGGATCGAGCCGGTGCTCGTTGACGCCGAAGGCCAGGTGCTCACCGGTGCTGCCGATGGCAATTTGTGCATTCAGCGCAGCTGGCCGGGGCAGATGCGCACCGTGTGGAACGACCATGCGCGGTTTTTCCAGACCTATTTCACCACCTATCCCGGCCGCTATTTCACCGGCGACGGCTGCCGCCGCGACGCCGACGGCTATTACTGGATCACCGGCCGGGTCGACGATGTCATCAACGTCTCGGGGCATCGCATGGGCACCGCCGAGGTCGAAAGCGCGCTCGTCGCGCATCCCAAGGTCGCCGAGGCCGCCGTCGTCGGCTGCCCGCACCCGATCAAGGGCCAGGGCATCTATGCTTATGTGACCTTGAACGCCAATGCGACCGCCGACGAGGCATTGCGCGCCGAGCTGGTCAAATGGGTGCGCCACGAGATCGGGCCGATCGCGACGCCCGATGTCATCCAGTTCGCCCCCGGCCTGCCCAAGACGCGCAGCGGCAAGATCATGCGGCGCATATTGCGCAAGATTGCCGAGAACGAGGTCGACAATCTCGGCGACATCTCGACGCTCGCCGATCCGTCGGTCGTCGCGGTGCTGGTCGACACGCGGAGTCTTGCGGCCTAACCTTCTCCGAAATGGGGAGGGCCAACGATGCCCGACGGGACGTGACGCGCATATTGGTCGCCGATGACCACCCGATGTTCCGCGCCGCGATGGTGGTGGCGGCGCGCCGGGTGCGCCCCGATGCCGAGATCGTCGAGGCCGGCACGCTGGCGATGGCGCTCGATGCCGGGCGCGGCGGCGGCTTCGACCTCGTGCTGCTCGACCTCAGGATGCCCGGCGCCGAAGGCTATTCGGGCGTCGCCCTGCTCCACGCCGAACTGCCCGGTGTGCCGATCCTCGTCGTTTCCAGCGCCGAGGCGGCGCAATCGGCCGCCGCCGTGCAGCGCTTCGGCGCGGTCGGCTTCATCGGCAAGGACCAGGATCTTGCCACGATCGAGGCGGCAATCGCCGCGGCGCTCGCCGGCACGCGGATCGCGGCGCCGATCGACGCCGACCTCGATGCCGTCGCCGGCCATGTCGCGGCGCTGACGCCGACGCAACTGCGCGTGTTGCTGGGCGTGCTCGCCGGCCGGCTCAACAAGCAGATCGCGCATGACCTCGGCATCAGCGAGGCGACGGTGAAGGCGCACATGACCGCGATCATGCGCAAGCTCGATGTGCAGAACCGGACCCAGGCAGTGCTCGCGGCGCGCGCGCTGGGGCTGGCGCATTAGGGCCAACTCCCTCCCCCTTGCGGGGAGGGAGTTGACTTGGTCTACTCCGCCGCCTGCGCGTTCGCCCCCGCCAGCCATTGCGCCAGCCGTGCCGGATCGATCGGTTTCGCCAGCAGCACCACCCCGGCGGCAGCGCAGCGCGCGGCGGTGGCGGCGCTGCGATCGGCGGTGACCAGCGCATAATCGATCCCCGGCCTGAGCTGCCGCAGCGCCGCGACCAGCGCCAGGCCATCATCGGCCTCGCCGAGATCGAGGTCGACAAGCGCCGCATCGGCGTCGGCGATGACGGCATGCGCTGCGGCCCCTGACGCTGCCGGCAACGCGACGCAGCCCCAGCTGGCGAGCAGCGCCGTGCAGCCGTCGCGGATGGCGGCGTCATCATCGACGACAAGCACGCGCAGCCCGGCCATGATCCCAGGCGCGGCGAGGCGGCGCGGGCGATCCACGGCAGCGATCGCCGTCCCGGCCACGACCGCCGGCAGGGTGACCGCAAAGCGGCTGCCGCGCCCCGGCACCGACCACAGGTCGATCGGCGCGTCGAGCAGCGCCGCCGTCCGCCGGGCAATGGCAAGGCCCAGCCCGAGCCCGGCCTCGGCGCCCCGCCCCAGCCGCTCGAACTCGCGGAAGATGCGCTCCTGGTCGGGCGCCGCGATGCCGAGGCCGGTGTCGCGCACCTCGATTCGCGCCAGCCCCGCGCGCTGCCGCACCCCGATGACGATGCCACCGCTTTCGGTATAGCGCACCGCGTTCGACACGAAATTCTGCACCACCGAGCGCAGCAGGTTGCGATCGGTCTCGACCCAGGCGTCACCGTGGCCGAGGCGCAGCGCCAGATGTTTTTCCGCCGCCATCGGCGCAAAGCTTTCGACGAGTTCGGCGAGCAGCGCGCGCAGCGGAAAGCGCGTGCGCTCGGGCCGGATGCCGCCGGCGTCGAGCTTCGAGATATCGAGCAGCGCACGCAACAACTGGTCCGCGGCGGCGATCGAGCGGTCGACATTGGCGAGCAGCGGCTGGCCGTGCGGCGCGACATCGCCGGCCAGCGCCGCGGTGAACAGCCGCGCGGCGTGGAGCGGCTGCAGCAGATCATGGCTGGCGGCGGCAAGGAAGCGCGTCTTGTCGGCGGTTGCCTCGCCCAGCGCCACATTGGCGATCTGCAGCTGCTGCGTGCGTTCGGCGACGCGCATCTCGAGTTCGGCGCGCGCCTTTTCGAGGCCGGCGCGCGCCTCGGCCTCGGTGGTGATGTCGGTGAAGCACATGACATAGCCGCCGCCGGTCATCGGGCCGCCGACGGTCTTGATGACCCGGCCATCGGGCCGCACGCGTTCGAAACTGTGCGCGGCGGCGCGGCGCATATGCCCGAGCCGGCGTTCGACATGGCCGTCGACCTCGCCCGGCCCGCATTCGCCGCGCAGTGCATTGTAGCGGATCAGTTCGGCCACCGGCGTGCCGACGCGCACCATCCCGGCCGGGTAACGGAACAGGTCGAGATAGCGGCTGTTCCAGGCGACCAGCCGCAGGTCGCGATCGACCACGGAGACGCCGGGATCGATATTTTCGAGCGTCGCCGCGAGCAGCCCCTTGGAAAATTGCAGGCTCTGCCCGCTTTCGTCGAGCATCCGCGCCACATCGTCGACGCGCAGCGCCGTGCCCGACAGCGCCGACGCCATGATGGCCCGCGCCGACGGTGCCCCGACGACCCCGGCGATCAGTCGTTCGATGGCGCGCGCGTCGCGGCGCTCGACGGGCTGGCTGCGGTCGCGGTCGGCGCCCAGCGCTTCGCCGACGGCGGCCGCACCGGCAAAGCGCGCCGCCATGTCGGCAAGTGCGCCGATGGTGACCAGCCGCGCCGCCGCCTCGCCGGCAAAGGTGTCGACCGGTACGCTGCGCAGCCGCCGCGCCGCGACGACGGCATAGGCAAGGATGTTGCCGCCCAGGCTGATCACCACGCCGCGAGTCAGGTCGGGGGTCCCCAGCCAGCCCAGCGTCGGCAACAGCAGCAGCGCCGCCCACAGCACCAGCCCGGTGCCGAGGCCGGCAATCGCGGCGCGGGCATCGCCGGTGGTCTCGCGCAGCGCCAGCAACAGCACGGGGGCGAATTGCGCCATCGCGGCAAAGGCCACCAGCCCGATGCCCGCCAGCCGCGCACCCGGCGGCACCGCCAGCGCATAGGCCAGCGCCGCGCCCATCACCGCGACGATCGCGAGCCGGCGGACGGTCAGCATGATCCGCCCGACATCACTGCCCGGCGGCAGCCGGCGGAGCAGCAGCGGGCCGACAAGATCGTTCGACACCATCGTCGACAGTGCGATGGTTTCGACGACGGCCATGCCGGTGGCGGCCGAAAAACCACCGAGGAAAACCAGCACCGCCAGCACCTCGGCCCCCGCGGCGAGCGGCAGGTCGAGGACGAACAGATCGGGCGCGCTACCGGCGGGCAGCACCGTCAGCCCGGCCAGCGTGATCGGCACCGCGGCGAGGGTGGTGAGGCCAAGATAGGCAATGAACGGCCAGCGCGCGGCGCGGGCATCGCCGGGCCCGGCGGCTTCGATGACGCCGATGTAGAATTGCCGCGGCAAGCAGATGATCGCTGCCATCGCCAGCAGCGTGATGACGATGAAATTGCCGCCCAACTGCGTGGGATCGAAGCGCGCCGACAGTTGCGCCAGCCCGGCGGCGCGCAACGGTGGCGCCGCCGCGAGAAACGTCAGCACCGCAAAACTAGCGACGCCGAGCAGCGCCGCGAGCTTGACCAGCGATTCGACCGCGACGGCATAAAGCAGCGATTCGCTTTGCCCCGACACCGAATAGCGCCGCGTGCCGAACAGCATCGCGAAGGCCGCGAGCACCGCCGCCGTCGCCACCATCGGCAGCAGCCGCGCGCCGCCGGCGAGCTCGACGAAACTGGTGCCGACCGATCGCAGTTGCAGCGCGAGATAGGGAACCGTGCCGAACAGCGCGAGCAGCGTGACCAGCGCCGCAACGCCACGGCTTTTGCCGAAACGGCCGCCAATGAAATCCGAAATCGAGCTGGCGCCGTCGCGCTGCACCGCCGCGATCAGCCGCGGCACCAGCCACGGCATCAGCAGCCAGACGAGGATCGGGCCCAGGGTAATCGGCAGGAAGCTCCAGCCGTCGGCCGCGGCGCTGCCGACCGCGCCGAAAAACGTCCAGCTGGTGCAATAGACCGCGAGCGCCAGCATATAGGCCCAGCGCCGGTATTGCGGCCGCGCGAAACGCTCGCGCCGGCGCTCGACAGCGGCGGCAAACAGGAACAGGACCGCGAGATAGCCGAGCGCGACGGCGAGCAGGCCGCTACCGCTCACCGCTGCCCCCGCCCGTACACTGGTGGCGCCATCCTGCGCGCGGCGTCTTCATGCAACGTCTTGTGCGCCTTGCGCCGCCAGGGGTCAAAGCCGGGCGCCACATCACAGCTGCCGCTGCGAGCAGGGGTGCCAAGATTACGGCGCGCAATGAAAGATTTGGTGCACCCAGAGCGATTCGAACGCCCGACCCTCAGATTCGTAGTCTGATGCTCTATCCAGCTGAGCTATGGGTGCATTGAGGGGCGGCTATTAGGCGAGGCAGAGGCGCTTGGCAACTGCTTGCGTGGGGTCGCGGCGCGGGATAGCAGCCTTGGCATGCGTTTTTTTCCCGCTTTGCTGTTTGTCGCCCTTGCGGGTTGTTCCGGGATGAACGCCGGCAAATGGCCATCGCTCGCGCCGCGCCCCGGCGAAGTGTCGCCGATGGTGCCGCGCACGCCGCTGGGCGGCTGCCCCGGCTGTGGCCAGGATGTGTTCAAGGATCCGGCACCGGCGCCGGTCGTGCTGCCGCCGGCGCCCGCCGACGCCCCGGCGCGACTCGATGCGGTCGAAAAGGCGATCGACACCGTCGCGGCAAAGCTGCCGGAACAGCGCCGTGCCACCGAAGCCGCGATCGCCCGTGCCGCCGGCGAGCCCGCCGATTCGAACGCCGCCAGCGATGCCGAGGTGGCACGCAGCCGGCTCGAAGCGCTGTATCTGCCGCTCAACGTCCAATCGCGCGCGCTCGATGTCATTGACGATGATTTGACCGGCAAGGCCGGCGCCGAGGCGCTGGTGGCACGGGCGCAGGCGTTGCGCGAACGCCTGGCGCAGTTGCAGGGCGACCGGCTTTAGGCGTTAGAACGTCCCCGGCAGGTCGCGCTGCGCCGTGGTCGGTGCGGCCGGCAGCAGCAGGCGTCGTTTGCCGGTGTCGCCCAGCGC
>JANOCM010000680.1:0-8775 GCA_031412175.1 Alphaproteobacteria bacterium | reverse complement strand
GAGTTGATCGACGGCGAAATGTCGTCATGGCCGCGCCGCATCCTGCCGGGTGCCGCGGCGCTGGGCGGCATGATGGTGCCGGCGCTCGTCTATCTCGCCATCAACCGCAACATTCCGGCCAATCTCGACGGCTGGGCGATCCCTGCCGCCACCGACATCGCCTTTGCACTCGGCGTGCTGGCGCTGCTCGGCAGCCGGGTGCCGGCGTCATTGAAGCTGCTGCTGACCGCGATCGCCATCATCGACGATTTGGGCGCCATCCTGATCATTGCCATCGCCTACACCGCCAGCATCAAGTTCCTTGCGCTCGCTGCCGCCGGCCTGGGTCTCGCCGCCTTGTTCGGCCTCAACCGGCTGCGCGTGCAGGCGCTGTGGCCCTATCTGCTGATCGGCGCCGGCGTGTGGTTCGCGGTGCTGCAATCGGGCATCCATGCGACATTGGCCGGGGTTGCGGTCGCCTTTACCATCCCGCTGCGCAAGACGCGGGGCACGCCCGAGGCCGCGGAATCGCCGCTGCTGCGCCTCGAGCATGCGCTGGCGCCGATCAGCGCCTTTGTCATCGTGCCGATCTTTGGCTTCGCCAATGCCGGGGTGGACCTGCGCGGCATGGGGTTGGGCGATGCCGTCGCACCGGTGCCGCTCGGCATCGCACTCGGCCTGCTGATCGGCAAGCAGGTCGGCGTCTTCGGCGCCATCGCCATGCTGGTGCGGACAGGCGTTGCCGACGCGCCGGTCAATGCGACCTGGCGGCAACTGTGGGGTCTGTCGCTGCTCTGCGGCATCGGTTTCACCATGAGCCTGTTCATTGCCGCCCTGGCCTTTGGTGAAGGCAGCGCGACCGATGCCGCTGCTAAAATCGGCATCCTTGCCGGATCGATCCTGTCGGCGCTCGCCGGCTGGCTCGTGCTGGCGGGCGGCAAGCCGGCGAGGCAGCCGTGAGTTTTCTGCGCCGCTACATCAATTTCACCGTCTTCATCGTCGTGACGGCGGTGGTGACGCTAGCTCTGGCGCCATTCATCCACGGCGGCCGGGCCCTGCTCATCGGCTTCGACTCCGGCGCACTGGTCTTTCTGGCGCTCATCATCCGCAAGGCAATGACCGAGCAATCGGCCGCAATGCGTACCCATGCCGCCAGCAACGAACCCGACCATCATGTCCTCAACGTGTTCGCGCTGCTGGTCGTCGTCGTCATCATCGTGGCGATCTGGATCGAACTGACCGGCCAGGGCGGTCGCCACGGCACCGGCATCGCGCTGGCGGCACTGACCCTGTGCCTCGCCTGGCTGTTTGCCAACACCTTGTTCGCGCTGCATTATGCCCATGTCTTCTACCTGCGCGGCAGCCACGGCAAGGATGCCGGCGGATTGGCATTTCCGGGCAGCGATCCGACCCCAGACTATTGGGATTTCGCCTATTTCGCCATTGTTCTCGGCATGACCTTCCAGGTTTCCGATGTCGAGGTCACCAGCAAACGCATGCGCCGCATCGCGCTGGGGCACGGATTGGTGGCCTTCATCTTCAACATCGCCGTTGTCGCGCTGTCGGTAAACCTGCTGGCGACGGCGCTGGGCCGCTAGGCGAGGTTCGCCCGCAGCATCCAAGCCGTCTTTTCATGCACCTGCATGCGCTGGGTCAGCAAATCGGCGGTGGGTTCGTCATTGGCAGCATCGGCGAGCGGAAACACACCGCGCGCCGTCCGCACCACCGCCAGCTGGTCGGCGGCGAGAATCCGCACCATCTCTTCGGCGGGCGGAATCCCATCGGCTTCCTTGATCGTCGCCAGCGCGGCATAGGCCGAGTAACTGCCGGGCGCCGGTTCACCCAGCGCGCGGATACGCTCGGCGATCAGATCCACTGCCAGCGCCAGTTCGTTATACTGCGCCTCGAACATCAGGTGCAGCGAATTGAACTGCGGCCCGGTGACGTTCCAGTGAAAATTGTGCGTCTTGAGGTACAGCGTATAGGTGTCGGCGAGCAGTTTCGACAGGCCGGTGGCAATGGCGCGGCGCTGCTTGTCGTCCATCCCGAGATCGATCGCTGCGGCCTTCTTGGCGGATTTTGCCATTGTAACGCTCCCTTTTCAGTCGAGCGTCACTCTATGCGTAACGAAAATGGCGTCCAGTGGATTTCCCCACTGAACGCCATCGATCGTTTCAATACCGGTCGTTTAGCGGCAGGTCACGTTGCCGCGACCGATCGAATTGCCGAGCACCGCGCCCAGCCCGCCGCCGAGCACCGTACCCAGCGTCTTCGAACCGCCCGGTGCGATGACATTGCCGAGCACGCCGCCACCGACCGCGCCGATGATCAAACCGGTGGTGCCATCATTGCGGCGGCAATAGTAACGGTTGTCGCGGCCGCGATAGATGCGGTCATTGGGGCCGAGCACCCGGGCGCGATAGTTGCTGCCGCCGCGATAATAATTGTCGGCGTAATAGGCGCCGTAACGCGGGTCGGGGCGATTATAGTTGTAGCGGCCGCCGCGCTGCCAGTCGCGGGCATCCTGGCGATATTCCTGCTTGGCGCGCTGCAGGTCGCGGCGTTCCTCACGGACATCGCGGCGATCGCCATAGCGCTGGGCGTCGCGAACATCGCGGCGTTCGCGCTCGATCTGGCGCTGGTCCTGGCGAAGCTCGTTCCGGTCGACATAGGCGCGGTCCTGGTACTGGGCCGCAGCGGGCACGGCGGCGCCAAAGGCGACCGCAGCCAGCGGGATCATCAACATGCGCATAAGCAATTCCTCCTTGTTCAACAGGAGGCACAATGCACTTCCGCTTGTGCAGGTTGCATGAACGCCATCGTAAGCTGCCGTTCAGCCAGCCAATCAATTCAGAATGTTACCGGCCCCCAACAAAGCCAGCCAGGCCGCCAGGTCGGCGGGATTGGGCGCGATGCTGCCATCGCGGGCCCATAATGCGCGGTCGCTGTCGGTAACCGGCGGGTCGATCGGCGGCAGCGTTGCGGTGGTCAACCGGCCGCTGCCGCGCGCCACCAGCGCGGCGATCGCCTTGACCAGTTGCGCACCATCGTCGGGCACGAGCGATGGCGGCAGGCCGAGCCGGGCTGCGACCAGCGCGCGCCGCAGCCCCACCAGCGCTTGCCCGCGCCCGCGGGCGTTGACCTCGTCGAACAGCGCAACAGAGAGGCTCGAATCAAAGCTCAGTCCCCGCCGCGACAGCGCCGTCGATCCGGCCAGCGCGAACACATCGTCGACGATTACCGTCGTCGTCGCGATGCGCAGCGACCGGCCGGCGCCGGCGTTGGGGCAGAACGTCGCCACCCGCCCCGGCGCCGCCGCCTCCAGCGCCGCGAGCGCCGCCTTCAGCGTATCGGCGCGGACGCGGGCGAAATCCTTCGGCGCCCCGAGAAACGCCTCGACCGGTACGCAGATCACCGCATGCAGGGCCTTTTGCGCGGCAAGCCTGTCCTTCAGCACTTGCATGGGTTCAAGCACATCCTCGCCCCCAGCGCCGATTGTCAGCAGGTCGAGCGCCGGTGTTTCGAGATAGACAAGGTCCTCGGCGCGCCGGAACGCTGCTGCCAGCGCAACGGCGCCTTCCTGCAGCCCACGTGCTGCCGCCAGCGCCCGCCGCGCCAGCGCGCGCTGCTGCACCGCCTCGCGCCCGGCGGCGGGGGCGGACACGGTGATCGACGGATGATCGGCGTACCATGTCCGCATTTCCGCTTCGGTGCCGCCGAACGGGAACAGATGCCCGCTGTCGATGACCTCGACATCGAGGCCGCGTTCGCCCTCGACGCCTGCCGCCTGGGTGCGCAGCGCAGCGACGAACAGCCCCTGGCCTGCCGGATCTGCCGGCGCACTTGTGCGTACGACCGCCGCCGCCGCCAGCGCCGGAGTCGCCGCATCGGCCATAGCCGACAATGCCTCGGCCACCAGCAGCGCCGCCGGGCCGGCGAGATCGACACCGGTTCCGGCGGTTTCGGGCGCTGCCGGGCTGCCGGGATGGCCCTGCTGCGCCGCGCCGATCTCGTGGAAGCGCGACAACGCCGGCGGCGCGAACAGCACGGCGCGCGCCGTCGTCGCATCGAACGCAGCGGCCCCGCTGGTCAGCGCCATCTGGCCGGGCAACGGCGTACCGGGGCCGCTCGTCCGCAGCACGCCCTCGCGGCGGATTTCGGTCGCGGTTGCACCGGTGGCGGCCAGTGCTGCGGCGCTGCTGCCCGCCGGCTCGGCGCGAAACGCCCGCTGGGTAATCGCCACCCGGTCGCCCGCCGCCAGCGAGCGGATGACGGTGTCGGTTGCAAAGGCCGCCGCCGGCACGCTTGCCGGGTCGATCAAGCTCGCCGTGGCGCCATCATCGTGGACAAGCGTCAATCCGGACGCCAACCCGGCCGCCTGCGCCGCGGCAATGCTGGCAAACCGATCCTGTTCACAGGCGATGATCGCACTGCCGGCGCTGCCCCACGCCAGCGCCGTACCGCCCGCCGCCAATGGCCGCGTGAAGCGCAATTCGCCATAGAGCCGCGTCGCGCTGCCGGTGCCGATAAGCGCCGTTGCACCCATCTGCGAAGCGGCATTTTCGCCATCGGGCAGCAGCGCCACCAGGCTGACATTGCCGTCGGCGCGCACCCGCCCGGCACCGCCATCGCTGGCCTTGCGCCGCCCGGTCGCGAGGTCGACGCCATTGGGCCAGATGCGCAGCATCGCGCCGGCCAGCGCCGGATCGAGCGCGAATTCCATCAACACGCGCTGCCCGGCGATGGTATTCCCCGCCGCCGTGCCGCCGCCAACCAACGCCCGCACCGTCGGCGTCGGCAGCGTGTTCGGGAACGGATCGGCATCGGCGAGCAGCGCTGTCAGCGGGCCATAGTCACGATCGAGCTGCTGCGTGACCACCAGCGCCGGCGGGCCGCCCTGCAGCAGATCGACCACCGCATCGGCGGCATCGTCGATCGAAATGCGCAGCGGAGCCGGCGCGACATCGCCGCGTGGCGCGCGCGCCACGTTGATACGCGTCGCAGCGCGATTCTGATCAGCCGCACGCCGCGCTTCGCCGCCCGTTGGCGTCACCGACGCGGGCGTGCGCGGCTGGCCGGTCAGATGGCTTTCGACATCGACCAGCGCGACACGCGCATAGTCGCGGCCGAGGGTCGCCGCGACCGGGCCGGAGGGCCACAACGATACGGTGTTCCCCCACGCGCGATGCGGCAAAAGCGCCGCGCGCGGCAGCGGTGCATCATCGGGTGACGGTGCCGCCGAGAAGCCGACGGTCATCGCAGCGGCGCCGCTGTTCCGGCGCGTGACGTCGGTCGCCGCCCCGCTGGCGCCACCCACAGTCGTCCGCGCCAGCAACGGCGGCGGCACGGCGCCCTGGTGCGCGCTGACAAGGTGCAGCGTACGGGCATCCGCCACCGTCACCGTGCGCTGTTCGGCGACGGAAAGCCCCGGCGCCCAGAGATTGTCGAAATTGATCGTGGCCAGGAATTTCAGCCATGCCGCCGCGGCGCCCGGATCGATCGCCCGCCCACGCTCGTCGAAGGCCCAGAGCGTGTGGCCTGTGGCAGCGAGGGTGAACATCGGCTCGAAATTGCCGGCGAACTTGCCCGGCGCCAGCAACACTTGTGCCGGCTTTTCGGCGTTGGTCAGCGCGCCATCGGCGCCGCCCAGCCCGATTTCCTTGAGCTTTTCACGCCGCACGACGGCTGGGTCGGGATCGCCCGCCGAAGCAAAGCCCTGCGCCCAGCGATCGAAGACCTGCGCTGCGGTGCTCGCTGTCGTCAGCCCGGTCGCCTCAATCGCCAGCCAGCGCGGCATCGGGCGTGTCGCTGCCGTCGCGGCGCTGCCATCGGGGGACGGGATCGTTGCCGCCAGTGTTTCCAGCCGCACCAGCACTTCGGGCAGCAGCTGGAACAGCGCCACCAGCCCATTGTCGGCAAACGCCGGCGTGCCATTTGCCTGGCGCAGCCCGGCAAGCACCGCCGGACGCGTCGGCGTCGCGAAGGCCAGCGACAGCACACCGCGCGCCGGTGGCAGCCAAGCAACCGTCGCACCGGGGGTGAAGCGCACCCCCAGGTCGCCGTCGGGCGCCCCCAGCGTCAGGTCGGTTTCAAACCACGGCCCGATCGCGGGCGAGGCGAGGCCGAGGCTGTCGGGTGCCGGAACGAGCGGACGCAACGCCATGGCTATGCCCCCCTCATGGCACGATCACCGGGTCGCTCGGCGGGCTGGTGCGCCCGGCCGGATCGGTGATCATGGCACGGAACACCGTGCCGCTGGCCGGCGCCGCCGCGAGGGTGAAGCGGAAGCGCCCGCTGCGATCGGGCTGGCGGCCGCCGTTCGCCGCCTCGGCATCGGCCGACAGCACCGCAACGAACGCCATGTCGCCGCCCGGCGGCTGGGCATAAAGATCGATGGCATAGGCGCCCATGCTGCCACCACGCAGCGGATCGGGATGGCTGAAGCTGACTTCGGTGGCGCCATTCCATTGCCCGGCTGCGGGCGGCGGCGGCGGCCCGGGCGGGATGATCGCGGTGGTGACGGCGGCGCTCGGCGGCGACCATTCACCAGGTACGGTGCTGCCGGGCTCGGGGCCGCCGCGCACTTCGACCACCCAGCTGTACGCCGTCCACGGCAGCAGCATATCGGGCGATTTGAGCTCGTTGCCGCCGGTGTCGCGCAAGGTCGCCACCTCCTGCATCGCCTCCGGCCCGGCACCGGCGGCGAGCGGCGGCACGCTGCCGGTGCGCGCCACCGGCATCCGCTCGACAATCCGGCTTTCGACCGCCGATCGCCGCAGCCGGTATTCGCCGGCCTGCACCGGACCCTGCGGCACCCGGATGATGATCTGCGCCTGCACCGGCGCCGGCTCGCCGGCTTCGAAGATCGGCTTGACGATCAGCAGCGGCGTCGCCGGCGGGCCGCTGTTGGGGATGCCATAGGGCACCAGCGCGCTGTCGCCGATCGGCCCTTCGACATTGGCGGCGCTGACCGGCACGATGCGATAGAACACCAGTACGCGCAGGCTGCCCGACACCTTGTGCTCGAATGCCTGGCCGGTGAAGCCGTCGGGGTTGACGAGTTCGAATGCCGTCCGCCCGAACCGCGCCTTGTTGGCAACGAAGATCGCCGCACGCGCCGCCGGGTTGGGTGCCGCGGCGATGGCGTCGCGGATCGCCTGGGTCGCAGCGCCGGCCTTTTCGAGCACGGTCAGCAGCGTCGTCTCGTCGCTCTGGTACACCCGCGTCGTCGCATGGCCCGGGCTGTTGGTCCAGCGCAGCTGGATGCGCGACTTGCCGGTGACATCGGGGCGCGAGCCATAGGCGAGCACTTCGGGGATGACGATCGCCGCCGGCGGGCGCGGGTCCTTGATGGCGCGGCCGATTTCGGGCGACGGGTCGGAAAAGACACCGGCGCTGTCCTGCCAGCGGCAAACGAGCGTGATGGCGCCAGTGGCGCAGCGCGCCAGCGCCGGGCCAGGGCGTGTCAGGTCGATCTCCGTCGCCGCGCCCGGCACCGCGATGATCTCTGGCACGCCGCCATTCAGCGCCATTTCCAGGGCCGTCACCAGCCGGCTGCCCGGTGGCAGCTGCAGCGGCTGCGGCACGGCGACCCGCACCTGCACGACACCCGATAGCGGCGCGCTGTGCATCGGATCGGGGATCGCGGGCTGCGTGTAGAACAGCTCCGGCACCGGCCGTGGCGGCCGCGGGCGCACGGCGGCGGCGGCCAGCCCCTCGTTCCATTCGCTCCAGCGCCCGAACCAATCGGCCTGGGCCAGCCGGTAGCGCGTCGCGTCGGGCGGCGCGAGGCGATCGTAGACCTCGCCGCGCCCTGCTGCTAGGGCATCGGGCAGCAGCGCCGCGCTGATCGGCAACTTGCCGCCATCGGGGCCCTTTTCGTGCAGCGCCACCGGCCCGGTGGCTTCAACGCGGGCAAAGGCGAGGATGTTGGCGCCGGTCAGCCCCGACAGCGGCACCGTCACCTGCCGCGCTGCCGCCGGCGCGATCAGTTCGGTATTCCAAGCACCGCTGGCCAGCACGCCGAGGCCGGGGCGCAACGGCCGGTCGGGCGGCACCCCGACGATCAGCGGTACGATCGTCCCCATATTGACCAGCGATTTCACGGCATCGGGAATCTTGCCGTCATAGGTTTTCCTGAACAGCTCGGGATCGCCCTTGCTGCCGGCGATGCCGCTCGCCAGCATCCGGCCGAACAGCCCCTTCGACGGCACCGCGCGGGCATCCCACCAGCTGTCGATCCAGTAGAGCACCAGCGTTTGCGGCAGCATCGCGCGGGTTTCGGGGTCGGTATCGGCAAAGCCCAGCCAGCGCGCCATGCCGGGATCGATCGACGCCAGTTGCACTGCCGCCAGCAGATTGACGTTGATGGTGCCGACAACCCGCCCCGAAATCTCATCGCGGCTGGGAACCGGGTCGCTGAGTTCCGATTGCGGCGCCGACAGGTCGGCAACCAGCCGGTCGACGGCTTTTTCCAGGTCGCCATCATAGCGTTTCAGCACCCGCGTCACATCATGGTCGGCCGGATCGGCAAAGACGGGCGCGGTTGCGGGCGTCGTATCGGGTACGTCGTACATCGCCTCGCGCTGCGGCGCGCCCTCGGCGATGCGCGCCTTGGCGAGGCCCTTGGCGTTCGCCAGCGACAGATAACGCGGCGCGCTGTCGTGCGGCAGTGCCCACAGCTTCCAGCGCTTGGGCTGCTCCCCTTTCAGCGAATTGGCGTCGAGCCAGGTGACGCCGCGCACCGTGCCGCTGCCCGACACCCGGATGCCGGCGATATGGCTGCCGGCGAGCATG
>JANOCM010000679.1:0-2294 GCA_031412175.1 Alphaproteobacteria bacterium | reverse complement strand
GCCGATCGCGAATTCGTGGCGGCGCCTATCCCGGGCTCGCGCTGGGTCGTCATTGTTCATTATGCCACCAACGCCATCGATGCCCAGCCGGCGCGCACCGCCCGCCACGCGCTGATCGACTGGGCGTCGATGAGCCTGTTGTTCGGCATCGGCTGGGTCGTCTGGCTGGCAGTCGTCGGCAAGCATGGCTGGGCCGATGAACGCCGGCTCGACCGCTCGGGCCTGCTGGCGCCGCTGTTCGAACGCGGCTGGCCGCGGCTGTGGCCGCAGCAGGCGCGCTGCGACGACTATATCAAGCTGCAGCGCTGGCTGCTGGCCGGCGCCGGTGTCGCGGCGTTGGTTATCCTCGCAGTCGATGCGAGCGGCACCTGGTCGGTGATCGCCTTTCTCGCCGCCATGCTGCTGCGCGCCGGCGCCGGCGTGGCGTTGCATTGGCAGCTAGGCCGGCCGGAACCTACGATGGAGGACCGCGCGCTCGCGCCCGACACCCAGGCCGCCTTCGTCCGGTTGGCGGCGGCGTTGTGCCTCTGCCTGTCGGTGCTGCCGATGCTGGCCTTTTGGGCCGATGGCCACCGGCTCGGCCGCATCGAACAGCGCCAGGCGCTGCTGCTGGCGCTTGACGGCCATGATGGCGAGATCGAGCGCGCCGATCGCGGGCTGGAGGGCATTTTCTGGAGCTTTGGCTATGCCCCCGGTTCGCGCCACCGCCACGCCACCACCTATGGCTTCGATCGCGGCCGCGATGCCAATGATGGCGCCGGAACCGCCGCTGCCACCACCGCGGCCGAGACAGCGGATACGACCTTTGCCGGCACGCTGGTTGAAATCGCCGGCCGCGGTGCGGATAGCATCGCCATTCCCGGCTGCGCCGCGTCCGACACGCCGCGGCTGTGCGGGCCGCCGGGCAACCGCCGCGGCATCGGCGTGCCCGAACCCGGCCTCGGCAACCTCGACCTGACCTCGGCAACAGCGCTGCTAATCCTCGTCGGGATGCTGATTCTCGGCTGGCGCTTCATCGTCAAGCGCGTGTTGCGCGACCTGTGCGGTTTCGGCATCGCGCTGGAGGCGGTCCAATATCCGCTGCTCGACCTCAAGTCGCTGTGGGTCAGGCCGACGCAGAGCGACGAGGAGATGGCCGCCGCCGGCACCCAGACGCTCAACCGCAAGTCGTTGCTCGTCAACGCGCCCTGGTCGCTGCTGACGATGCTCGATCGCCTGTGCAAGCAGCACCAGACCCCGGTGCGGCGGATCGAGATCTTCGATGTCAGCGGCCTGCAGGCGGGAAACCCGGTGCTGCGGCCGCCGACCGTTGCGACCGGCAAGATCATCCTCGTCATCGGGCTCGACCTGGTGCTTGCCGATACCGGGCGCCGACTGCTGGCACTCGCTGCGATCGAGAAACTGGTGCGCGACATCGATGCAGCGACGACCGAGGCGATCGACGATCCCTATCTGCTGTTCCTGTCGCCATCGGCGCCGATGGACCGCATTCTCGACGCATATGAACGCGAGCACCCGGAGGCGGCCAACCCCGATGCGGCGCGCGAGAACCTGCGCTGGGCGCGGGTGTTCGAGGATTTCGCCTCGTTCCAGTTCCGCCCGATCGAGCTCACCGACGGGGTGATCCCGGCGCTGTCGACAACGATCACCGATCCTGCCGCCCTCGCGACGATCGACACGGCGCTGGCCAATCCCAATGGCAAGAAGGCCGTCCGCACGGTGTTCGAGGAATTGCGCTGGCTGTCACCGCGCGTCGTCAACGGCTGCATCAACGAGGAACGCTATCCTGCCAACGCCTTGCTCGATCTCGGCATGCTGCCGGTGCGCGACCCCACCGCCCCGGGCCGCAGCCCGTTCATCGCGCTGTACAACGACATCGTGCTGATCTGGGCCGCCGCCCGGCGCTTCCCCGGCCGCAACGCCGCGCTGTCGTATATTCGCGGCCAGTTCATCGAACATTATCAACGGCTGTGGTCAGCCTCGACGGTCGCCGAGCGGCTGGTGATGCATCACATCGCCTTCGGCCGCTTCGTCAACATCCGTTCGTCGCTGGGCTTTGCGCCGCTGGTCCGGCGCGGGCTGGTGGTGCTCGATCCCGAACCGCGTCTGATGAACGAAAGCTTCGCAATGTTCGTCCGCCAGGCCGAAAAGCTCGACCGCATCCGCGAATGGCAACAGGCGCTGCCGGGCAGCGCCTGGCTCAAATCACGGCTGCCGATCTTCCTGCTGCTCGGCCTCGGCGTGCTGGCGCTGGCGGCCATGGCAATCCTCGCCGGCCAGGATATCGTTGCACT
>JANOCM010000678.1:0-10535 GCA_031412175.1 Alphaproteobacteria bacterium | reverse complement strand
TTGGCTACCGACGCTTTTCGGCGCGCTGATTCGGGGCCATGCTGGGCGCAGACGGGGGACGATGATGAAGAAGTGGCCGATTGTCCTGCTCGGCACCACGGCGGCGCTGGCGGCGGGCGTCTTCGTCTCACGCGACTATATGAAGCTGCACATGGCCGGCTGGATGGCCGGGCCGACCGCAGCCAATCATGCGGTCGCCTGGAACCCGGGCCCGGCCGCGCCGCCAGCAGGGCAGCGGCCGCCCAACATTATCCTGATCATGGCCGATGACGTCGGCTATAACGACGTCACCATCACCGGCAGTGGCGCTGGCGGGGTGGCGACGCCCAACATCGATGCGATCGGCAACGACGGCGTCGTGTTCAGCAACGGCTATGCCGGCAATGCCACCTGCGCGCCGTCGCGCGCGGCGCTGATGACCGGGCGCTACCCGACGCGGTTCGGCTATGAATTCACGCCGACCGATACGCGGCTGCCTTCATGGTTCCCGACCAGCCTGTTCCGCCCCGACGCGATGTTCGCGCGCACCATCGCCGAATTTCCGTCGAACTGGGAGCACAAGGCGATTTTCGACGAGGCGGCAGCGGCGAGGGCGGCGCCCCCGGGTGCCAAGGGCGTGCCGGCCAGCGAGATCACCATTGCCGAACAGCTGAAATCGCGCGGCTACCACACGCTCCACCTCGGCAAATGGCATCTGGGTGAGGCCAAGGGCATGCGGCCCGAGGACCAGGGTTTCGACGAATCGCTGGGCTTCATCATCGGCGGCCAGAAATTCCTGCCCGACAACGATCCCGATGTCGTCAATTCGAAGCAGGATTTCGATCCGATTGACAAGTATCTGTGGGCGAACCTGCCCTTCAGCGTCCAGTACAATGGCGCGCCGCGCTTTGCGCCGAACAAGTACATGACCGACTATCTGACCGACCAGGCGGTGACGACGATCAAGGCCAATCGCAACCGGCCCTTTTTCATGTACCTCGCCTATAACGCACCCCACACGCCGCTGCAGGCGCTGAAATCCGATTATGATGCGCTGCCGCAGATCAAGGACCACCGGCTGCGCGTCTATGCGGCGATGATCCGCGCGGTCGATCGCGGTGTCGGCCGGGTGATGGCGGAACTGAAGGCGCAGGGCCTCGACGACAATACGCTGGTGATTTTCACATCGGACAATGGCGGCGCACACTATATCGGCCTGCCCGAAATCAACCGCCCGTTCCGCGGCTGGAAGGCGACGTTCTTCGAAGGCGGCACCCACGTGCCCTTCCTGATGCGCTGGCCCGGCCGGATCGCGCCGGGCACCCGCTATGCGCCGATGATCAGCCATTTCGATATCTATGCGACCGCTTCCGCGGCGGCGGGCGCGCCGCTGCCGGCGGATCGCACCATCGATGGCGTCGATGTGCTGCCGTTTGTCGAGGGCACCGCCGCCGGCGTGCCGCACCAGACCTTGTTCTGGCGCAGTGGCGACTACAAGGTCATCCGCGACGGCAACTGGAAACTCCAGTCGCTCGATCTGCCACGGCAGGACCTGCTGTTCGACCTCGCCAGCGACCCGAATGAAAGAACCGACGTCGCGGCGTTCAATCCGACCATCGTCGCGACGTTGCTGGCCAAATTGAAGGTGCACGACGCCAGCCAGCAGCCGCCGGCCTGGGGCTCGTTGATCCGGTCGCCGATCGCCATCGACCGGCCGCTCGGCACGCCGCCGCGCGATGGAGAGACCTATATCTATTGGTCAAATTGATGGGACACGTTACGTTGGGGCTGATGAACAGCGCCCTGCCTTCGACCGACGGCCGCCGCCGCCGGTCCGAACAAAGTCGTGACCGCATTGTTGCGGCGATGCTGGCACTTGTCGAAAATGGCGCGATTTCGCCGAGTGCCGAAGATGTCGCGGCGCGCGCCCAGGTCGGTCTGCGCAGTGTCTTCCGGCACTTCAAGGATATGGAGAGCCTGTACGCCGAAATGACCATACAGCTTGGGCGCTTCTACATGTCGGCACTGGCGCCGTTCGAATCATCGGGGTGGCGGCCGCAGCTGTTCGAAGCGATCGACCGGCGCTTTGCGATCTATGAGCGGCTGCTGCCGTTCAAGCGTGCCGCCGATGCGCACCGCCACGAATCGCCGGCGATCCAGGCCTATCACGAACGCGCCGTCATGCTGCTGAGAGTAAGGTTGCAGGCGTTGATGCCGCCCCACCTCGCGGGCAACGCTGTCGCCTTTGAAACGCTCGATCTGCTGCTCAGCCTGGATACCTGGGCGCGGCTGCGTTACGAACAGAAACTGCCGGCCGACATGGCGCGCAGTATCATTCTGGCCCAGGTCGAAACCTTGGTTGATTGACCGATTGCCGCCGGCAGGCCCGGCAACGTGCAGCAATCGGCCTATTGTTGCGGCGCAACCAGTCTGCAACAACACGCCACCGCAACTGCCGCGGTTTGCTGGGCTTTTCATGGCTTCCATCAACTATGACGCCATAATCCTAATCATAGAGGACGATCCCATCGTTGCGGAGATCGTCGCCGCCTATTTGACGGCCAACGGGTTTTCGGCATGCATCGCCAGTGATGCGGCGCACGGCCTGGCGATGTTCAGCGAGCGCGCCGTCGATCTGGCCATCATCGACGTCAACCTGCCCGACGGATCCGGCATCGACCTTGTTCCCCGGCTGCGGGTGGTGCGCGATTGTGCGGTGATCTTCCTGACCAGCCTCGGCGCTGCCGATGATCGCATCCGCGGGCTGGAAACCGGCGGCGACGATTACATCGTCAAGCCGGTCGAATTGCGCGAACTGCTGGCGCGGGTGCGCGCGGTGCTGCGCCGCTATCGCCATTCGCCGCCGGCGCGGCCTTTGCCGACCGGCGTGACGGTGCTCGATATCGCCGGCTGGACGCTCGATCTGGTGCGCCGCGAACTCGCCGATCCCGGCGGCGCGCTGATCCGTCTGACCCGCGCCGAATTCGATTTGCTCGCCGCGCTCGCCCAGGCCAATGGCGTTGCGCTCAGCCGCGACTATCTGCTCGAGGTCGTGGCGTCGGCCGAAAGCGAATCGAAGGCGCGGACCATCGATGTCATGGTCAGTCGCGTGCGCCGCAAGCTGGCATCCGGGCACCAGCCGGCGCCGCGCATCGTCACCCGGCAGGGCGAGGGCTATAGCTTCCTCGCGCCGGCGACATGATCGCCGCCGGGCAGCGCAGCGACCACGGCGGCGTGCAGCACTGGCAGCCGGGCGAGCGCCGTGTCGATATGCGCCACCGATCCCGCGACGATTGCGGTTTCCAGCGCCAGCAACGCCGCTGCCAGTGCCGGGAAGCCCAGGCTCCCGGCCGATCCGCGCAGCCGGTGGACGCGCGCTGCGAACGCTGCGTCGTGCAATCCGGGCAACGCCGCCAGTTCATCGCCGAGCATCGTTACGAGTGCTCGCAGTCGCTCGCCGCCCAGCGCCGCCAGCAGATCGGCATGGCGCGGCGCGTCGATCAGCGGTGGTTCGGGGATATCATCGGCCATGGTGTGTCATGGCGATGATGCCGCAACTGTTCCTGTCCGTGAAGCCGCCGACGGTCGCGGCGCCAGCGCTGACGCTGCTGCAGAATGTGCTGGTGGCGTTGGCCTATCTCGGCACCGGCTATGCCGGGCTGCAGCTGGCGTTGGTCGGCGATGCCGTCACCCTGTTCTGGCCGCCGTCGGGCATTGCCTTTGCGGCGCTGTGGCTCGGCGGGTTCCGGCTGCTGCCCGGGGTGGCGATCGGCGCCTTTCTCGTCAACCTGATCGTGCTCGGTTCGCCGCAACTGGCCGCGGTCGTCGCCGTCGGCAACGCGCTGCCCGCCAGTGTCGCCACTATCGTGCTGCGGGCGATGATCGCCCGTCGCGAGATCGAGCTGCGCGATACGCCCGGGGAATTGTGGCGGGTTCTCTGGTTCATCCTGGTTGCGGCGCTGGGCTCGACGATGCTCAGCGCCACGGTCGGCACGCTGGTCGTGGAGGCAGATGGACGTGCCGGCGCCTCGGTCCAATCGGCCTGGCTGGTGTGGTGGATGGGCGATGCGATGGGTGTCGTCATCGCTGCACCGCCGCTGCTGTTGTGGAGACGGCTGGTCGCGGCGCGAATCGCTTGGCGCGACCTGTTCGACGCGCTGGCCTTTGCACTCGCCGGCTTTGGCATAATCGCCGGGCTGCTGCTGATCCGCAATCCGATCTGGGCTGTGGAGTTGTGCAAGCTGTTCACGCTGTTGCTCAGCCTGTGGGCCGGTACCCGCTTCGGCCTCGCCGGGCCGGCGGCGATGACGCTGCTGATGGCAATCGGCGCGGTCGGCGTGACGATGACCGGGGTGGGGCCGTTCGCCCGTGCCAGTGCTTTTGACAGCTTTGCCTTGCTGCATTCCTATCTGTTTGCCGAAGCCATTGCGGGGATGCTGCTGGCCGCGGCGCTGGCCGACCTGCGGCGCACCGCACGCGCCGAACGTATCGCCCGCGATGCCGCCGATGCCGCCTCGGCCGATCGTATCCGCTTGCTGACGATGATCAGCCATGATGTCCGCAATCCGCTCGGCGGCATGATGGGCGTGCTGCAAGTCCTCGATCGCGCCGGGCTGGCGGCGCCGCACCGGCAACTCGTCGGGCTGGGCCTGCGCGCCGGCACGACGTTGACGACGCTGGTCACCGATATCCTCGATGTGGCGCGCGCCGACGCTGGCCGCATCACCCTTCGGCCGGCCCCGTTCAGCCCGGCGTGCAGCATGGCCGACATCGTCGCAATCCACCGCGCCGCCGCCGAGGCAAAGGGGCTGGCACTGGCGCTGGTCGGCGACACCGATCTGCCGCCGCTGCTGAACGGTGACCGGGCGCGGTTCGAGCAAGTTATCGGCAACCTTGTCGCCAATGCCATCGCCTATACGCCGACTGGCAGCGTGACCGTGTCGACGTCCTGGCAAGCGGCCGCAGCACTGCCGCTGGTGATCGAGGTTGCCGACACCGGCCCGGGCATCGATCCGGCGCTGCTGCCCCGGCTGTTCGACGCCTTTATGCTGGCACCGCACCCGGGCCGCCAGTCCGCCGGGCTGGGCTTGGGGCTGGGGCTCCACATCTGCCGAAACCTTGTCGAGCTTATGGGCGGCACCATCGCGTATCGCGCCGGGCCGGGCAGCGTGTTTACCGTGCAGCTGCCGCTGGCGGTGGCTGATAGTCCGCCGGTTCACTTCGTCGCGACCGCCAGCGCGCCGGCGCTGAATGTCCTGCTGGTCGACGACGACCCTATCGCCGGCGCAGTGACGGCGGCGCTGCTGCACAGCCACGGCCACCGGGCGACCGTCGCTGCCGATGCCGAAGCCGCTGTTGCCGCAGCGTCAGCGGGCGATTTCGATCTCATATTGCTCGATATTCAGCTCGCGCCGATCGACGACGATGCCGAATCCGGCCTCGCTGCTGCACGGCGCATCCGCGCGTTGCCAGAGGCGCCGGGCAGCGTGGTGATCATCGCGCTGACCGCGGACGGCATTGCCGATCACCACCGGCGCTGGCGTGCCGCGGGGCTAAACGGGGTCATCGTCAAGCCATTCACCATTGAAGGGACGTTGCACGACACCATCGCAGCGGCCCGGCGATCGGCCATAATGGCCTGACCTGCTTTATGGCGGCGTTATGCAGCCGCTCCTCGATCGCCCTGTCGTCGTTATGCGACGCGGGTCTATCGCCCTGTCGGCAGCGCTTTGCCACGAAGGTTCGAAAATGATCCAAAACGTGCGATTTCCACAACGGACTTGCCGATCATCGTGGCATTTCCGCAACACTATGGCAAACAATCGGACAAATGCTGCAATGCAGCTATACAAGGTCGGCGACTCGCCCTTAGGCTTGTCGGCACTGTACGGACCAATGCCCCTGCGGCGCTTGCGCCACGAGAGAGGTACGGCCTGCGGGTGGGAGAGGGACATTCAACCCCCAAAGAGAGGGAAATGTTCCATGCGTCATATCTTTGCCAGCGCTGCGATTCTCGCCGCCGCCATCTCCACGCCTGCGTTCGCCGCTGATGAATCGGCGCCGGCCCTGAAGGTCACCGGTTCGGTCGCGCTGGTGTCCGACTATCGTTTTCGCGGCGTCTCGCAATCCAACAACGGCCTCGCCGTCCAGGGCGGCCTCACGCTCAACCATGAATCCGGCCTTTATGGCGGCTTCTGGGCGTCGAACCTCGCCGGCTGGGGCACCTTCGGCGGGCCCAACCTCGAGCTCGACCTTGTCGCCGGCTACAAGCTGCCGGTCGGCGGCGGTGGCCTTGATGTCGGCATAACCTTTTACCAGTATCCCGGTGGCGCCACCAGGACGTCGTTCTTCGAACCCTATGCCAAGCTCAACGGCACGCTCGGCCCCGTCGGCCTGACCGCTGGCGTTGCCTACGCCTGGAACCAGGTCGCGCTCGGCAACTGGTCGAATGATGTCGACAGCGCGATCGGCGACAAGGAAGACAATCTGTACCTGTGGGGCGACGCGACCTTCGGCATCAAGGATACGCCGGTCACGCTGAAGGCCCATATCGGCTATTCGGAGGGTAACCCCGGCCTCGGCCCCAATGGCACCAGCGTCGCGCCGACCGGATCCTATTGGGATTGGCTGATCGGCGCCGATTTCGTCGTCGGCCCGGTGACGCTCGGCGTCGCCTATGTCGATACCGACATCAGCGACACCAGCTTCGATTATCTCCGCCTGCAGCCGAATTTTTCGAAGTTCCAGATCCCCGGTGGCGATCCGATTTCGAACGGCAAGGTAGTGTTCTCGATCACCGGCGCTTTTTGATCGCAGCCTGCTGAAGAACGGGCCGCGGCAAGCACCGCGGCCCATTTTTTGCCGGTATCAGAAGAAATCGGCGCGCGGTACGCCGGTCGGATCATAGACCGGTTGCTGCGCCGACACGGCATATTTGGTGCTGACGGCGCTGGTGATGCCGTGGCCCTGCATGTGGCCCAACATGCCGCGATAAGCGGGCCCGGCGAGATGCGCCGCCAGCGCCGCGGTGTCGGTCCATTCCTCGAACACATGCACCCGCGCCGAATCATGCGGATCGCTAGTCCAGGCATAGGCGACGCATCCGGGCTGGGCGAGCGCTGCCTCGATATGGGGGCGGGCACCGGTCAGTGCCGCGCTGCGGTGCGCCGGATCGAGATCGACAACCGCATAGATGACGATGGTCATCGGCGTTCCTTCAATGTTCGATCAGAACGGTGAACACGCGCCGGGCAAAGCGCCATCCGCCACCATCGCGGACTAGCGTGTCGTCGTAGATGCCGGCGATGCGGCGAATGGTGCCATCGGTGGTGCGCAGCACTTCCTGGGTCTGGCAGCGCAAAGTCGCGGTATCGCCGGCGATCGTCGCCGGCCCGGCAGCGGTGATGAAGCTGACCGCGTCGAACTGCGCCATGGCACCCAGCCACAGGTTGACGATGGCATCGCGCCCGGCGACTTCATGGCCCATCAGCGACCAGGTTGCATCGGGTGCCCAGGTCGCCGCCCAGGCCATAGCATCGCGGCGGCTGACGGCGTCGCCATAGGCGGCGATCAGCCGGGCGATGGCGATCGTGTCGCTGGTGGTTGGATTGGTCATTGCAGCACCGTCACCTCCAGCGACTTTGCCGACAACTGGTATTTCTGTGCGGCAGTTGCCCTATGCCGATGCCGCCCTTAAGGTGCGGCGCTTCCTGTTTGGGGGAGCCAGCGCGTTGCACGATCCGATCGTCGGGATCATCATGGGGTCGACGTCCGACTGGACGACGATGGCCCACGCCTCAGAAATCCTCACCACGCTCGGCGTGCCGCATGAAACCCGGGTGGTCAGTGCGCACCGCACCCCGCAGCGGCTGTACGATTATGCCGGCGGTGCCGCCGCCCGTGGCCTGAAAGTCATCATCGCCGGTGCCGGCGGGGCGGCGCATCTGCCCGGCATGGCGGCGGCGATGACACCGCTGCCGGTGCTTGGCGTGCCGGTCGAATCCAAGGCATTGAGCGGCATGGACAGCCTGTTGTCCATCGTCCAGATGCCCGCCGGCATCCCCGTCGGCACCCTGGCGATCGGCAAGGCCGGCGCGGTCAACGCCGGGCTCCTCGCCGCCGCCATCCTGGCCATCAACGATTCGGCACTGGCCGAACGGCTGGCGGCATGGCGGCAGGCGCAGACCGATACCGTGGCGGAGACACCGGAATCGCCGCTGCCGTGATCGAACCCGGCAAGACGATCGGCATCCTCGGCGGTGGCCAGCTCGGCCGTATGTTGGCGCTTGCCGCTGCCAGCATGGGCTATCGCGTCCATGTGCTGGCGCCGGAGGCTGAACTGCCGGCCGGCGATGTCGCTGCCGAGGTGACGCGTGCCGGCTATGACGATCTCGGCGCGCTCGACAGGTTCGCCGGTGCGGTCGATGTCGTGACCTTCGAGTTCGAGAATATCGACACGGCCGCCATCCGCCATCTGGCGAAAAGCGTTGTCGTCCACCCCGGCGCCAACAGCCTGGAAGTGGCTCAGGACCGGCTCGCCGAAAAACGCTTCGTCGAGGCACTGGGTGGCCGCCCGGCTGCCTATCGCGCCGTCGACAGCCGCGCCGATCTCGATGCCGCCATCGCCGAACTCGGTGTCCCCTGTGTGCTCAAGACCCGGCGCATGGGCTATGACGGCAAAGGCCAGGCGCGCATTCACGACCCGGCCGATGCCGATGCGGCCTGGGCGGCGATGCGCGGCCAGCCGGCGATCCTCGAGGCCTGGATCGACTTTTCCCATGAATTCTCGGTGGTGCTGGCGCGCGGCCGCGATGGCGAGATCGTGCATTATCCGGTGCCGCACAACAGCCATGTCGCGGGCATCCTCGATACTTCGCGCGTGCCGGCACCGCCCGAAATCGCTGCGCAGGCCGATGAAGCCATCGGCCTTGCGATGCAGGTCGCCGCGGCGCTGGGCCATGTCGGCGTGCTGACGCTCGAGTTTTTTGCCTGCGCCGACGGCCCGCGCTTCAACGAGATGGCGCCGCGCGTCCACAACAGCGGCCACTGGACGATCGAGGGCGCGCGCGCCTCGCAATTCGAAAACCATATCCGCGCCGTTTGCGGGCTGCCGCTGGGATCGACCGAACTGACCGCGCCGGACGTCCTGATGAAGAACCTGCTCGGTGAGGACGTCCATGACTGGGTAAAGCTGCTTGCTGACCGCCGCGCGCATCTGCACCTTTATGGCAAGAGCGAGGTCAAGCCCGGCCGCAAGATGGGGCATGTGACCTGGTTGTGAGGGGCGTGACGGGGTGCCGCTGGCGCCGCAGCCGCGTCATCGGCTAGAGTCGCCGCATGACCGAAACCGACCCCGGCGCGACGACAAAGTCGACGAATCGCGCGCTGGCGTTCCTGTTCGTCACCGTGCTGATCGACGCCATTGGATTCGGCATCGTCATTCCGGTATTTCCCGGCCTGATCGTCCGGCTGACCGGCTACAGCCTCGGCGGTGCCGCCGAAGTCGCCGGGCTGATCATGTTCCTGTATGCCGTCACCCAGTTCATCTGCGGGCCGATCATCGGCGGCCTGTCGGATCGTTTCGGTCGGCGCGCGGTGCTGCTCGCCAGCCTGGCGGCGTTCGGCATCGATTATCTCGCCATGGCCTTTGCACCGACGATCGCCTGGCTGGTCGCGGCTCGGCTGGTCGCCGGCGTGACGGGGGCGTCGTTCCCGACCGCCTATGCCTATATCGCTGATATCTCGCCGCCGGAGAAGCGCGCCCCCAATTTCGGCGTCATCGGGATGGCGTTCGGTTTCGGCTTCATCATCGGCCCGGCACTGGGCGGCATTGTCGCGCAATATGATGAACGATTGCCGTTCCTGCTCGCCGCAGGGCTGGCGTTTGCGAATGTCGCCTATGGCTGGTTCGTGCTGCCGGAAAGCCTGAAGCCCGAAAATCGCAGGGTATTCGAATGGCGCCGCGCCAATCCGGTGGGGGCACTGATGAGGCTGAAATCGGCGCATCCGCGCGTGCTGATGCTGGCGCTGACGGTGCTGCTGTGGACGATGGGCTACCAGTCGCTCTACGCGACCTGGAGCTATTTCGGCCTTGAACGCTTCGACTGGACACCGGGGCAGGTGGGCTGGAGCCTCGCCGCTGTCGGCGTCACCGGCGCGCTCGTGCAGGGCTTGCTCTCACGGCGGCTGATCCCGCGCTATGGTCCGCGCAACATCGTCATTGCAGGGTCGGTGTCGGGCATCGCCGGCTACCTGATCTATGCCTTCGCCGGCGAGGGCTGGATGATGTATGTCGGCATCGCCGTCGCGGCACTGCAGGGGCTTGTTTTCCCCTCGCTGCAGGGGATGATGTCGGCGGGGGTGGCGCCATCGGAACAGGGCGAATTGCAGGGCGCCGTCAGCAGCATCCAGAGCCTGAGCGCGATCATGGGCCCGCCAATCATGACCGGCAGTTTCGCCTATTTTTCCAGCCCCGGCGCGCCCTTCTATCTGCCCGGTGCGCCGTTCGTGCTGGCAGCAGGGTTCAGCGTGCTGACGCTGGTGGTGTTCTACCGTGC
>JANOCM010000677.1:0-6002 GCA_031412175.1 Alphaproteobacteria bacterium | reverse complement strand
TCAATCCCCGACCAGATGACGCTCGATGGCGCGCGCCACGCCGTTGGCGATGCGTTTGCGCCCCGACGTCGAGAACAGCATTTCGGCGTCCGCCGAATTGCTGACATAACCGGTTTCGAGCAGCACCGACGGCACATCGGGCGCCTTCAGCACATAGAAGCCGGCGAAATGGTGGAATTCGCCGCGGAACTTGATGCGGTCCGACAGCGCGTCCTGCAGGATATCGGCGAACAGCACCGAGACATTGCCGGTGGCTCGGCGCGACAGGTCGATCATGATGTCGCCGACTTCCGGCGCCTCGACGCCGAGATTGACCCCGCCGATAATGTCGGCCTTGTTCTCGCGCGCTGCCAGCCGCGCCGCGACGGCGTCGGAGGCGACCGCCGACAGCGTATAGACGCTGGCGCCGCGGGCATTGGGGTTTGGCGCCGCATCGGCGTGGATCGAGATGAACAGGTCGGCGCGCGCCAGTTGAGCGATCTTGACGCGGCCACCGAGCGGGATGAAGCGATCGTCATCGCGGGTCAGTTTCACCCGCACCTTGCCCGATTTGCGCAGTGCAACGGCGGCAGCGCGGGCAATGGCAAGGGTCACTTCCTTCTCATAGCCGCCGGTGACGCTGATGGCGCCGACATCCTTGCCGCCGTGGCCGGCATCGATGACGACAAGCGGCTTGACGCCATCGCGCGGTCGAACGCCCGTGTTGCGTTTTCGCGACGGCGGCAAAGGCGATGGTGGCATGGGCGATGGTGGCGGAATCGTCAGCGGAAGATCGGGCGTTGCTGGCATCGTCTGGGCCGGGGCGATTTGGGCGGGCGCCTCGGGTTGGGTTGCCGGTGCGGCAGCCGGTGGCGGGAACATGTCGCCGGGCAGGTCAAAGCCTGATGCCGTCGGCGCCGGCGACGGCGTCACCGCGCCACCCGACAGCACTGGCAACGGCCGCCGGCCCGCCTTGACCGCCGCGGCGAACGCCTCGGGCGAGACGCGACGCAAGGTCAGCGTCAGTCCGGTGGCACTGTTGCGGGCGCTGGTGATCTCCAGCGGCGCCGCCAGATCCATCACCAGCCGCGCCACGCCGGGCGCAAACATCGCGGCGCGCAGCCGGGTAACGCTGCCGGCGCCAGCGGTTGTCAGCGGCGCATCGATCACCGCCGGCAGGTCGATGACAAGGCGATACGGCCCATCGAGCGCCAGTTGCTTGGCCACCGCCGGCGGGCCATCGGCGGTGATGGTGACGACGCCGGGGGTGATCGACAACCCGGTCAGCCGCGCCGCCCAGGCCGGGGCGGGCAGCAACAGCGTCAGGAGGATAAGCCAGCGGCGCACGCGACCTTGGATAGGGAGAGCGTCGTCCCACCGCAACCGTCGCTTCCGGCGCGGGCTAAAGCCGATTAAGCCAAATGCGAAGGACATTGCCATGGTCGCCAGCGTATTCGAATTGTTCAAGATCGGCGTCGGTCCGTCATCGTCCCACACCATGGGGCCGATGACGGCAGCGGCGAATTTCGCCGCGCGGGCCCGGCCATTGGCGCCGGCGCGGGTGGTGGCGGAACTGTTCGGCAGCCTCGCGCTGACCGGCAAGGGCCACGCCACCGACAGCGCCGTGCTGCTCGGGCTGGCAGGCGAGCGCCCCGAATCGCTGTGCCCAGACCACGCCGCCAGCGTCGTCGCCAGCATCCGCGCCGGTCGCACGCTGGCGCTCGCCGGCGGCGCGCAAATCACTTTCGACGAGGCGCGCGACATGCTCTGGCACCAGCGCCGCCGGCTCGACCACCACAGCAACGGCATGATCTTCAGTGCCGTTGCCGCCGATGGCACGCTGCTCCACGCCGAGACCAGCTATTCGGTCGGCGGCGGCGCGGTCGTCGGGGCCGCCGATATCGCCCGAAACGCCCCGCCGGCAGTGCTCGGCGACATGCCCTATCCCTATAGTTCGGGCGATGCGCTGCTCGCCCGCGCGGCTGCTGCCGGCATCGACATCGCCGGGCTGGCGTTGGCCAATGAACTGACCGTGCATCCGGAGGCGGAGGTGCGCGCGCGCCTTGCCGCGATCCGTGCCGCCATGTCGGATTGCATCGATCGTGGCTGCCGCACCCCGGGCATTTTGCCGGGCGGGCTCAACGTCAACCGCCGCGCCCCGGCGATCCTGCAGCTGCTGCGCGACCGCGCCGAACGCGCGCTCGCCGATCCGCTGTCGGTGCTAGATTGGGTCAATCTGTGGGCGCTGGCGGTCAACGAGGAGAATGCCGCCGGCGGCCGCGTCGTCACCGCGCCGACCAATGGCGCCGCAGGCATCATCCCGGCGGTGCTGCGCTATTACGAGCGCTTTGCGCCGGGCGCCTCGGTCGATGGTGCCGATCGGTTCCTGCTGACGGCGGCGGCGATCGGGTCGCTGTTCAAGGAGAATGCCTCGATTTCGGGCGCCGAGGTCGGTTGCCAGGGCGAGGTCGGCGTCGCCTGTTCGATGGCGGCGGCCGGGCTGACCGCGGCGCTGGGCGGCAGCAACGCCCAGATCGAAAATGCTGCCGAGATCGGCATGGAGCATAATCTCGGCCTGACCTGCGATCCCGTCGGCGGGCTGGTGCAGGTGCCGTGCATCGAGCGCAACGCCGTCGGCGCGGTGAAGGCGATCGAGGCGGCGCGGCTATCGCTGCTCGGCGACGGCACGCACAGGGTCAGCCTCGACCAGGTCATCGAGACGATGCGCAAGACGGGCGCCGACATGGGCGAGAAGTACAAGGAGACGTCGCTGGGGGGCCTGGCGGTGAATGTGGTGGCTTGTTAGCCGCGGAGCACGCTCCGCCCAGCATAACGCGCCTGCGTGCCCAACTCTTCCTCGATGCGGATCAGCTGGTTGTACTTGGCGAGCCGGTCCGATCGCGCCAGCGATCCGGTCTTGATCTGGCCGCAGCCGCAGGCCACGGCGAGGTCGGCGATGGTCGAATCTTCGGTTTCGCCCGACCGATGCGACATGACGCTGCGATAGCCGGCGCGGTGCGCCATATCGACGGCGGCGAGCGTTTCGGTGAGCGTGCCGATCTGGTTGACCTTGACCAGCAGTGCGTTGGCAAGGCCGTCCTTGATGCCCTGCGCCAGCCGGACAGGATTGGTGACGAACAGGTCGTCGCCGACAAGCTGGTGGGTGTTGCCGAGCGCATCGGTCAGCGCCTTCCAGCCGGTGAAATCATCTTCCGCCATGCCGTCCTCGATACTGAGGATCGGATAGTCGCGGGCGAGCGCGACATAATAGTCGGCCATCTGCGCCGGGGTCAGCGTCAGCCCTTCGGCGGCGAGTACATAATGGCCCTCGTGGAAGAATTCGGTCGCCGCCGGGTCCAATGCGATGAACACGTCCTCACCGGCCTTGAAACCGGCCTTGGCGATCGCCGCCATCACGAAATCCATCGCGGCGCGGGTGCCGTTCAAGTTCGGCGCGAAGCCGCCCTCATCGCCGACCGCGGTGCTGTGGCCGCTGGCCTTCAGTTCGCTTTTCAGCGTGTGGAAAATCTCGGCGCCCCAGCGCACGGCTTCCGAAAGGGTCGGCGCGCCGACCGGCATCACCATGACCTCCTGGAAATCGATGGGGTTATCGGCATGGGCGCCGCCGTTGATGATGTTCATCATCGGCACCGGCAACAGGCTGGCCGACACGCCGCCGACATAGCGGTGCAGCGGCAGCCCGCGTGATTCGGCCGCCGCCTTGGCTACCGCCAGGCTGACGCCCAAGATGGCGTTGGCGCCGAGCCGGGCCTTGTTGGGCGTGCCGTCGAGCTCGATCATCGCTGCGTCGATCTCGCCCTGTTCCTCGGCTTCCATCCCCGACAGCGCGTCAAAGATCTCGCCGTTGACCGCGGCCACCGCCTTTTGGACGCCCTTGCCCATGTAGCGCGTGCTGTCGCCGTCGCGCAGCTCGACCGCCTCGTGCGCGCCGGTGGAGGCCCCCGACGGCACCGCGGCGCGGCCCAGCGAGCCATCCTCGAGCACCACATCGACTTCGACGGTCGGATTGCCACGGCTGTCGAGAATTTCGCGGGCATGGATATCGATGATGGCGGTCACGGGCCCAATCCTTTGCATCTGTGCCGGAAACCGGCGGAAATTATGCGTTTGCGGCTTCGCAATGAATATTGCGCTCTGCAAGCTGCGGGGCCATCTATCGGCTTGACCCGGCGGCGGCAAACACTTCGATGGAACAGCCGCCGGACCGGCACGTTGACGGCTGACATAACCAGGGAAGAGTGAACCCCATGAACAATGCCAAGCCATTTGATGCCGAAGTCATGTCGACCCCGTCGCGCGGGCTGATCGGCTATGCCGAAAGCCGGCTGCTCGAGCTTGCCGAGGACGGCAAGAGCGAGCTGGTGCGCAGCCTCGATGGGCTGGTAACGCTGGCGCAGGAAATCGCGGCGCAGGTCGAAAGCGTCGGCGGCGGCCCGTTCGCCGGCTATGCCCGCCAGGCCGCCGGGCTGGTCGACGAATTGCAGGGCGTGTTGCGTGACCGCGAGGTCGGCGATCTGCTCGACGATGGCCGCGATCTCATCCGCCGCCAGCCGGCGCTGGCCGTTGGTGTCGCCGTGGTGGCAGGCTTCATCGCGGCGCGGCTGTTCAAATCGGGCGCCCGGTGACGGAATCGACCGAAACCACCCGTGCGGCATCGAGCGAAACCACGCGCGCCGCGCGTCGGCGGCCGCGGCCCGGATCGATCGGCGACCTGCTCAGCCGGCTGGTCGACGATATCGTGGTTCTCGTCGGCGCGCAGATCCGGCTGGCCGGCAGCGAATTCCAGTCAAAGGCGGGTGACGCCGCCGGCAGTCTGGCCGCGGTCGCTGTTGGCGCCATGTTGATCTCGGTCGCCATGCTGTGCCTGCTTGGCGCCGGTGTCGCATTTCTGGCACAGTTCGTCGGCATCGTGGCCGCGGCGCTGATCGTGGCGGCGGTGGCGGCCGCGATTGGTGGCGTCTGCATCTATGCCGGGATCAATCATCTGCGGCAGATGGACCTTGCGCCGCGCCGCAGCATCGCCATGTTGAAGCGTAGCGCCGAGACGTTGAAGGGAGAATGACGATGGGTTCCGAACCGGTCGGAGATATCGCCGCCGAGGCCGAAGATGCCCGCCTGCGCATCGCAACGACGATCGATGACATCCAGGATCGGCTCGATCCGCGTCGCATCATGTCGGAAGCGGTCGAACGGGTGACGGGTACCAGCCGCCAGTTGATCAGCGACGCCGGCAGCGCGGCGCGCGCGCATCCGCTCGCCATCGGCGCCGGCGTGCTCGCCATCGGCCTCGCGCTGCTGGCGCGTAACAAGCTGGCCAAGGCGACGGTCAACCTGGGCGACGATCTGGGCGAATACACCGATTATGACGACGGCTTCGGCTTTGCCGAGCAGCGGGCATCGCGGCTGTATGCTGATGAAGATGATGCGGAAGCAGCCGAAGCGCCGGTTGCCAAGCCGAACCTCGCCACTCGCGCCGGTGGCACGGTCGAATCCAACCCGATCGTGTCGATCGTCCTCGGTCTGGCCGCGGGCGCAGCGCTTGGCGCGCTGTTCCCGTCGACCGAAGCCGAGCGCCGCGCGCTCGGTGACACCGGCGGCAAGTTGGGCGCTGCTGCCCGCGCCGCCGCGCGCCGCGCCGCCGATGAGCTCGATTCGCACGGGCTTTCGGTCGAAAGCGTGCGCGCCCGCGCCAGCGAGGCCACCCGCAAGGCCAAGCGCGCCGCGCAATCGGTGATGGACGCCGCCCGCGACGAGTTGAAAGGCTGACCCGTCAGCAACCGTTCAGCCTCGAGATCGTAAGCACAAACAACAGCCCGGCGTGTCGACCCACAGGTTGACGCGCCGGGTTGGCTTGTTCAGGAGTATGTCATGCGCGTTTTCACCCTGTTTGCCGCCACGCTGATCGGCCTGTCGCCACTCGCCGTTGCTGCCCCTGCCCTTGCCCAGGTCGCCGCCGCGCCCAGCGATGCCGGCGATCCGGCAGCGCGCGCCTTTGTCGAAAC
>JANOCM010000676.1:0-3870 GCA_031412175.1 Alphaproteobacteria bacterium | reverse complement strand
AGCCAGTGGTTCCTCAAGATCACCGATTTCGCCGAGGATCTGCTCGACGGGCTGGGGACGCTCGCCGACTGGCCCGAAAAGGTCCGGCTGATGCAGGAAAACTGGATCGGCAAGTCGCAGGGCATGCGGTTTACGTTTCGGGTGGCGGACGCCGACACGCGCTTCGACGTGTTCACCACGCGTCCCGACACGTTGTTCGGCGCCAGCTTTGCCGCGCTGGCGCCCGATCACCCGATCAGCACCGCCCTCGCCGAATCCAATCAGGGCCTCGCCGCCTTCATCGCCGAATGCCGTGCCGGCGGCACCGCGACCGCCGATATCGAAGGGCAGGAGAAGAAGGGTTATGACACAGGACTGAGCGTGATCCATCCGCTCGACCCGGCGATAATGCTCCCGGTGTTCGTCGCCAATTTCGTGCTGATGGACTATGGCACCGGCGCCATTTTCGGCTGCCCGGCGCACGACCAGCGCGACCTCGATTTCGCGCGCAAATACGCGCTTCCGGTCACCCGCGTCGTGGCGCCCGAAGGCGAAGCCGAAACGCCGATCCACGACGAGGCTTATACCGGCCCCGGCGTGCTGGTGCATTCGCGCTTCCTCGACGGCATGGATGTCGAGGCCGGCAAGGCCGCCGTCATCGCGCGCGCCGAGGCGGAAGGCTGGGGCACCGGCACGACCGTCTGGCGACTGCGCGACTGGGGCGTGTCTCGGCAGCGCTATTGGGGCACGCCGATCCCGATCATCCATTGCGGCAGCTGCGGCGTCGTCCAGGTGCCCAAGGCGCAGCTGCCGGTTGTCCTGCCCGAGGATGTCAGCTTCGACATCCCCGGCAACCCGCTCGATCGCCACCCGACGTGGAGCCATGTCGACTGCCCGACCTGTGGCCAGCCGGCGCGGCGCGAGACCGACACGCTCGACACGTTCGTCGATTCGTCGTGGTATTTCATCCGCTTTGCCAGCGCGCCCAATGATCGCCCCTTCGATCCGGCGATGGCCGAGCAATGGTTGCCGGTCGGCCAGTATATCGGCGGTGTCGAACACGCCATCCTGCACCTGCTCTATGCGCGCTTCTGGACGCGGGCGCTCAACCATATCGGCCGACTCAACGTCACCGAACCGTTCGCCGGGCTGTTCACCCAGGGCATGGTCACCCATGAAACCTATTCGCGGCCACAGGGCGAGGGCCATGCGCCGCTGTATTTCAGCCCCGAAGAGGTCGATCGCACCGGCACCGGCGCGACGCTGAAGGCCGATGGCGCGGCGGTCGAGGTCGGCCGCGTCATCAAGATGTCGAAATCGAAGAAGAACGTCATCAACCCCGACGCCTATCTCGAAAGCTATGGCGCCGACGCGATGCGCTGGTTCGTGCTGTCCGATTCGCCGCCCGAGCGTGATCTCGCCTGGTCCGACGCCGGGATCGACGGCGCCTGGCGCTTCGTCCAGCGCGTCTGGCGGCTCGCCGAGGATAGCGCCGAGGCGGCTGGCGGCGTGTTCGACGCCGATCCCAAGCTGGCGCGCGCGCTGCACAAGACGATCGCCGCGATCACGTCCGATATCGACAAGCTGCAATTCAACAAGGCGATCGCCCGGCTGTACGAACTGGTCAGCACCATCGAGCGTGCCCCGGCATCACCGACGCGGATCGAGGCGGTAACGACCCTGCTGCGGCTGTGCGCGCCGATGGTGCCGCATCTGGCAGAGGAAGCCTGGGCGCTGCTCGGCCAGCCCGGGATGATCGTCGATGCGCCCTGGCCGGTCGCCGATCCAGCGCTGCTCGTCGACGACACGGTGACCATCGCGATCCAGATCAACGGCAAGTTGAAGGACAGTTTCGAGTTCGCGCGTGGCGCCGATCGTGCGATGGTGGAGGCCGAGGTGCTGGGCCGCGACAAGGTCATAAGGGCGTTGGAAGGCCGGGCGCCGAAAAAGGTGATCGTCGTGCCCGACCGGCTGGTGAATCTTGTTGCCTAGTCCTCGCGTCTTTGGGCCGGCCTTGCTGACGCTCTCGCTGCTGCTGGGCGCCTGTGGCCTGTCGCCGGTTTATTCGGGTGGCAGCGCCAGCGCGCCGGCCGTGCTGGCGGCGCAGGTCGAAATCGCGCCGATTCCCGACCGCGCCGGCTTCCTTGTCCGCCAGGCGCTGATCGACCGCATTGGCCAGCCCAGCGAGGCAGTGCGCTATCGGCTCGAGATCGAGCTCGACGACCAGATCGTCGGCTTCGGCGTGCGCGGCGATAACTCGGTGGCGCGCGAGCGGCGGACGCTGCGCGCGCGCTATCGCCTCGTCGAGGCCAGCACCAATGCCGTCGTGGTCGACGCCACCGCCGGATCGGACGCCGGTATCGATCGTGTCAGTTCCAACTATGCCGTCGTCGCCGCCGAAACCACGGCACTGGAGCGGCTTTCGGTCGAAATCGCCCGCCAGATCGCGGCGCGGCTGGCGCTTTATGCCCGCACCGTGGCGCCGACCGCGGGCCTTGCCGCCGCCCGGTGAAGGCCGACGCCGCCCGTATCCAGGGGCTTGCCAAACGCTGGACCGACGATATCCGGCTGGTGCTGCTCCACGGCCAGGATGAAGCCGCCTCGCGCGATTTTGCCGACCAGCTGGGCCGCCAGTTCGCCGATGCCGCCAACCCGATGGCGGTCGAGGTGATGGCTGGCGCCGCGCTGGCCAGCGACCCGCAGGCGCTGGTTGCCGCCGCCGGGGCAATGTCGATGTTCGGCGATCGCACGCTGGTCCGCATCGATGGGTTGACCGAAGACGGCCTGGCGGCGGTGTCCGCGCTAATCGACGGCCCGCCGGGCAATCCGGTGGTGGCGGTCGCCGGCGCGTTGAAAAAGGGGTCGAAGCTCGTCGCCTGGGCCGATCGTACGCCGGGCGTGGCGGCGGTCGTCAGCTATGAACCGGGGCTCAGGGATGCCTTGCGGCTGGCAACCGAGATCGGCGCCGAACATGGCCTGCGCCCCAGCCGCGACGCCGCGGTGGCGCTGTTCGAGGCCGCCGCGGGCGATCGCATGGTCATGCGCCGCGAGATCGAAAAGCTCAGCCTCTACCTCGACAGCGATACCGATCGGCCGAAAACGGCGGAGATCGCCGACGTCGCCGCGATCGGGGTCGGCGCCGGTGATGCCGACCAATATGCCCTGGTTGCTGCCGTCACCGGCGGCCGGCCGGCGCAGGCTGTCGACCTGCTCGGGCGTTCGTCGGGTGCCGGCATCGTCGTGCTGCGTGCGCTCGAACGGCGGTTGACGATGCTGCTCGGCCTGCGCGGCCTCGTCGATGGCGGCTTGAGCGCGCAAAGCGCCGTCGATGGCGCGCGGCCGCCGATTTTCTGGAAGGAGAAGGACGCGGTGGTTGCCGAGCTGCGGCTGTGGTCAACGCCGGCGCTGGTGCGCGGGCTCGCCGATATCCTCGCAGCCGAGCGCGCGATCAAAACTTCGGGGAGCCTCGGCGAAACACTGGCCGACAACGCCATCCTGACCCTGTCCCGCCGCGCCGCCGCCGGTCGCCGCGCCTGACAAATGGGGTCCGGGGCCGTCGACCCCCGCCTTCGCGGGGGCAGGCTCCGCCGCCGGAGGCTCTGTTTGGCTACCCCAACTTGGCGCAAAGCCAGTCAAGCTGATCGAGGCTGGCAAAGCGGATGGTGATGCTGCCGCTTTCGCCGCCCGGAGCGACGGCGAGGGCGACCGGCATCCCGAGGCTTTCGGCGATCTGCACCTCGAGCGCATCGATATTGGGGTCGTTGCTGGTCGTGCCGGTGGTGGTGAGCGCGTGGCGCGGGGCGGGCTTGTCGCGGCCGGCCACGAGCTGTTCGACGGCGCGCACCGACAGGCCTTCGGCAACCGCGCGCCTGGCGAGCGCTTCGGCATTGG
>JANOCM010000675.1:0-1518 GCA_031412175.1 Alphaproteobacteria bacterium | reverse complement strand
GCTGGGGCCTTGGGCCCCAGACCCCATTCTGTCGTGGATTGCACTGTTGTTGCGCAGGCCATCGAATTGGGGTCTGGGGCCTGCGGCTCTTCAGCTCTCCTGATCCGCGGCAAACAGCCAGCGCCCCAGCCCGGCTGCCGCCAGCGCGCCAGCCAGTTGCGCGATGATGAAGCCCGGCGCGTCGATCGGCCGGATACCCGAAAAACTGTCGGTCAGCGATCGCGCCACGGTGATTGCCGGGTTGGCAAAGCTCGTCGTCGAGGTGAACCAATAGCCGGCGGTGATGACGCAGGCGACGGCGACCGGCACCCATTGCGGGCGATGGCGCAGGGTGCCGAGGATGGTGAGCACCAGCGCAAAGGTCGCGACGGCCTCGCCGAGCCACTGGCCGGGGCCGGTGCGGACCTTGCTGCCGATCTCGAGCAGCGGCAGTGCGAACATCGCGTGCGCGGTGACCGCGCCGACCCAGCCACCGCCGAGTTGCGCCAGCACGAACAGGCCGGCGTCGCGCCACGCCAGGTCACCCCGCAGCGTGAACACCAAAGTCACCGCCGGGTTGAAATGCGCCCCCGAGATCGGCCCGAGCATGGTGATCAGCACGAACAGCATCGCCGCGGTCGCCAGTGTGTTGCCGAGCAGCGCCACCGCGATATTGCCGCCGGCGAGCTGCTCGGCCATGATTCCGGAGCCGATGACGGTGGCGAACAGCATCGCCGATCCGATCGCCTCGGCCGCCAGGCGGCGCGCCAGGCCGCTCACAGGGTGCGCTGCATGTAGACGACATCGAGCCAGCGGCCGAATTTCAGCCCGACACGGGTCAGCCGACCCGCCTCGCGAAAGCCGCAGGCGGTGTGCAGGCCCAATGACGCGGCATTGCCGGCACCATCGCCGATGACCGCGATCATCTGCCGGAAGCCGGCGTTGCTTGCGGCATCGCACAGCGCCGCCAGCAGCGCCTTGCCGATCCCCGTCCGGTGCTGGCCGGCGGCGACATAGACCGAATTCTCGCAGGTGCGCGCATAGGCCGGGCGATCGCGGAACTGCGTCGCATAGGCATAGCCGGTGATCGCGCCATCGCGCTCCGCCACCAGCCACGGCCAGCCGGGGCCGCGCACGCGGGCGATGCGCGCCGCCATTTCGGCGGCATCGGGGGCATCATATTCGAAGGTCGCGGTGCCGTGCAGCACCTCGGGCGCGTAGATGGCGGCGATGGCGGCGGCGTCGGCCGGCGTGGCGGGGCGGATCATGCGGCGCCGGTGATCGTTTCGCCGTCTTCCTTCGTGAAATCCTGCGGCAAGGCGGTGTCGAGCACTTCAAGCACTCGCTCGGACGGCCGCGCCAGCACGATGCCGCGTGGCCCGAACACCATTGGCCGGTTGATCAGGATCGGGTGCTGCGTCATGGCGGCGAGGATTGCGGCGTCATCGGCATCCTCCAGCCCCAGTTCGGCGGCTGGCGTGCCCTTCACCCGCATCAGGGCCTTTGCCCCGCCGACCGCCGCGGCCGCCGTGGCGATTT
>JANOCM010000674.1:0-3167 GCA_031412175.1 Alphaproteobacteria bacterium | reverse complement strand
ATCGAGCAACTGCGCCGCGTCGATCGCGGTGTAGATCTGTGTCGATGACAGGCTGGCGTGCCCCAGCAGTTCCTGGATCGACCGCAGATCGGCGCCGCGCGCCAGCAAATGCGTTGCAAAACTGTGGCGCAGCGCGTGCGGCGTTGCGGTGTCGGGCAGGCCGAGCGCCGGCCGCGCCGCGCGGATGGCGCTGCGCACGATGCCGGGGTCGAGCGCCCCGCCGCGCATCCCGCGAAACAGCGGCGCGTCGCGCGCCGGCGGCCAGGGCGTCAGCGCGACATAGGCAGTGATGGCTTCGGCGACGACCGGCAGCAGCGGCACGGCGCGGGTCTTGTTGCGTTTCCCCGTCACCGTGATCGTGTCGCCCAGCGGCAGCACCGCGCCGGTCAGCGACAGCGCCTCGGCAATGCGCAGCCCGGCGCCGTAAAGCAGCAACAGCACCGCGGTGTCGCGCGCCGCGGTCCACGGCAGCCGGGCATCGTCGCCGACCGCGGCGATCAACCCGGCAGCGTCGCCGGGCGACACCGGGCGCGGTACGCGGCGCGGCACCTTGGGTGATTTCAGCCCGGCGATGCCGTCGCAATCGACGCCGTGGTGGCGGCGCGCCCATTCGAAAAAAGTCTTCAGCGCCGAAACCTCGCGCGCCACCGAGACATTGGCGAGCCCGTCGCCGCGGCGCTGGCTGAGAAAGGCGCGGAAATCCGCCGGGGTCAGCCCCGCCAGCGCCGCGGGCGTGGCGGTGCCGCCGATGTGGGCGGACAGGAAATCGCCGAAGCGTTCGATCGTGGCGGTATAGGCGCGGACGGTGTGGGGGGACAGGCGGCGGGCGTTTTCGAGGGAGGCGAGCCAGAGGGGGGCGAGATTGGCCAAACTCCCTCCCCCTTGCGGGGAGGGAGGAGGCGCCTTCCTTTATCAGAGGATGCTCTGCCCGGTCTTGGCCCAGTCGGCGGTAAACGCCGCCAGCCCCTTGTCGGTCAGCGGGTGGCTGGCGAGCGCGCGGATCACCGCCGGCGGCATCGTCGCGACATCGGCGCCGAGCTTGGCCGCCTGCAGCACATGCACCGGGTGGCGGACGCTGGCGACGAGGATCTCGGTCTCGAAGGCGTAGTTGTCATAGATCATCTTGATGTCTTCGATCAGCTGCATGCCGTCGTAGCCGACATCGTCCAATCGGCCGACGAAGGGCGAAATGAACGTCGCGCCGGCCTTGGCCGCCAGCAGCGCCTGGTTGGCCGAAAAGCACAACGTCACATTGGTCATCGTGCCTTCGTCGCTCAGTGCCTTGCACGCCGTCAGCCCGTCGATGGTCAGCGGCAGCTTGATGCAGATATTGTCGCCCAGTTTCTTCAGCACCTCGGCCTCGCGCAGCATGTCGGCGGTCGTCGTGGCGACGACTTCGGCCGAAACAGGCCCGGTGGTCAGCGCGGCGATCTCGCGGATGACTTCGAGGAAATTGCGCCCCGACTTGGCGATCAGCGACGGGTTGGTGGTGACGCCGTCGAGCAGCCCGGTGGCGGCGAGCGCGGCGATTTCGGCGGTATCGGCGGTATCGGCAAAGAATTTCATCATGCGACTTTCAACAGAATTTCCCCGCCTGTAACGGATGCTCAGGCGGAACGCAGCACCCAATCATAGTCCAAGGGTGTGACGACGGTGTTGTAACGCTCCTGCTCGACCCGCTTCATCGTCGCGTACAGCTCCGCGGCGCGGCCGCCCCAGTAATCTGCGAGCAGCCGCGACCCTTCGAACAATGCCAGCGCGTGCGCCCAGTCGGTCGGCAGGCGCTCGCCGGTGGCATAGCCGTCGCCGCTGACCGGCGGGCCGGGGGCGATGGCATGGGTCAGCCCGTGGTGGACGCCGGCGAGCACCGCGGCGACGGCGAGATAGGGGTTGGCGTCGGCGCCCGCCAGGCGGTGCTCGAGGTGCCGCGACGCCGGCGGCCCGATGGGGATGCGCAACGGCACGGTCCGGTTGTTGACGCCCCAGCCGGCGCGCACCGGGGCATAGCTGTTGGGGCGAAAGCGGCGATAGCTGTTGGCATTGGGGGCGAACACCGCGATGCTGGCGGGCATCAGATTGGCGCAGCCGCCGATGGCATGGCCGAGCGCTGCGCTGCCCGCCGGATCAGGGGCGGCAAAGATGTTGCGGCCGCGTTCGTCATTGACCGAGACATGGATGTGCAGCCCCGATCCCGACAGGTCGGCAAAGGGTTTCGCCATGAAGGTCGCGGTGCGGCCGCGGCGGTCGGCAACACCCTTGGCGGCGCGCTTGAAGCGCACGGCATCGTCGGCGGCAGCCAGCGCGTCGGGCTTGTGCGCCATGGTGATTTCATATTGGCCGGCGGCATATTCGCCGATCGCGGCGCCGGTCGGCAGGCCGAGCGCGTCGCACGCCGCCCAGAGTTGGCGCAGGAAATCGCCATCGAGATCGACGCTGTCGAGGCCATAGACCTGGCGGTGCGCCGGCACCCGGCCATCGGCGCCGGGCGGTAGCTGGATGCCGCCATCGGCGGTCCGCCGCGCGTCGACGAGGTAGAATTCGAGCTCGCAGGCAACGACCGGGGTGAGGCCATCGGCGGTGAAGCGGTCGACGACATTGGCGAGCACTCGGCGCGGATCGAGATCGCACGCCCGGCCATCGGTTTCGTGCATCGCCAGCATCGCTTCGGCACTGTCGCCACCCAGCCACGGCGCGCGCGCCAGCGTCCCGGGCACCGGCCAGGCGACGCGATCGGCATCGCCATCTTCCCAGACCATCCCCGATTCCTCGACATCGAGCCCGGTGATATCGACGACCAGCACCGATCCCGGCAGGTAGCGGCCGTGTTCGAAGGCGGCGGCGAATTCATGCGCGCGCAGCCGCTTGCCACGCGGCACGCCGGCTAGGTTGGTATAGTAGAGATCGAGGAACGCGATGCCCGGGTTCGCCGCCAGAAAGGCCGTCAGCTCAGCCGGGTCGGCAACAGTGGCAGGGCGCTTCATCGGCCGGGGTTAGCGTGAAGCGGGTTGCGGGGCAAATCCCCGCCGCGATCAACGGAAAACGAAGAGATAGAGGAGGATGATGACCGGGATCGGAACCCCGACCGCCCACAAAAGACAGCCCTTGCCCATTATATGTCCTTCAACGGTTGTGCAGGGTGACAACCGCTGGCGGGGCAGGGGGTTCCG
>JANOCM010000673.1:0-4098 GCA_031412175.1 Alphaproteobacteria bacterium | reverse complement strand
TGCCGGGTCAAGGTATTGTACAGGCGGATCGGCATCAGATCGGCGTCGACGGTGTCGACTTTTCCTGTTGGTCGAGCAGCTTGTCGAGCGCGCTGCGATCGCCGGGGTCATAGCCGCGTTCGTCGCGGCGCAGCCCGGCGTGCGGGTCACGCGCTTCGGCGGTGTCGGGGGCGATGCGGCGATGTTCCTCGACGAAATCGACGAGCGCTTTCGATACCATCGCCAGCGTCGGCGCGGTGCGCGCCTTGGCCAGCCATTCGGGCGACGGCTCGCCGGGATCGATGGTGTCGAAGGTCAGGTTGACGAGCAGGAAGACCAGCGCCGCCGCCAGCACGCCCTTGGCAGCGCCGAAACCGAGGCCGAGCACGCGATCGACGGGGCCGACCAGCGATGCCTTGGTGGTTTGCGACACGCGCCCGCCAATGACGCGGACGAGGATGAAGGCGCCGAGGAACAACACCACCAGCGCGAGGATCGCGGCACCGCTTTCGGTGCTGACCAGTTGCATGGCGATGGCCTTGGCCGGCGTGTAGAACAGCCGCACCGCCATGATGCCCGCCGCCCAAGCCAGCAGCGAGACGATTTCGCCGACGAAACCGCGCGCCAGCCCGGCCAGCGCCGCCAGCACGACGAGGATGAGGACGATGATGTCGAAGACGGTGAGCGCTGCCATGGTGGCCGGGCCTTAGCCGACAATCGCCGCCGGCTCAAAGCCTTCTCGGCGGCCTATCATTCGCCGCCCGGGGCCAGCCGGTCGACGAGCGCCGCCAGCGTCGGCAACGCCTCCACCCGCAGCGCGCCGCTCGCCGTGCCCTTGGGCGCAAAGGCCGATGTGAAGCCGAGCTTCGCCGCTTCCTTCAACCGCAGCGTGGCCAGGCCGGCGGGGCGCAATTCGCCCGACAGCGCCACCTCGCCAAACGCCACCGCGTCGCCCGGCACCGGGCGGTCGGTCAGCGCCGAGATCAGCGCCGCGGCGACGGCTAGATCGGCGGCGGGATCCGACACTTTCAGCCCGCCGGCGACGTTGAGATAGACTTCGTGATTGCCGAACCCCAGCCCGCAGCGCGCCTCCAGCACCGCCAGAAGCATCGACAATCGCCCCGAATCCCAGCCGACGACGGCGCGCCGCGGTGTGGCGCCCGATGGCAGCCGCACGACCAGCGCCTGGATTTCGCACAGCACCGGGCGTGTGCCCTCCATCGCCGGGAACACCACGGCGCCAGTGACGGCGCTGTCGCGGTCGGTGAGGAACAGCGACGACGGGTTGGTGACCTCCTCCAGCCCCTCGGCGCCCATCGCGAACACGCCGATCTCGTCGGTGCCGCCGAAGCGGTTCTTGACGGGGCGCAGGATGCGATACTGGTGGCTGCGCTCGCCTTCGAAATACAGCACGGTATCGACCATGTGTTCGAGTACGCGGGGGCCCGCCAACTGGCCGTCCTTGGTGACATGGCCGACGAGGATCAGCGCGGTGCCGGTGGTCTTGGCATAGCGGATCAGTTCCTGCGCGCTGGCGCGAACTTGGCTGACGGTGCCGGGGGCGCCCTCGAGCGTGTCGCTGTGCATGGTCTGGATCGAATCGATGACCAGCAGTGCCGGCGGCTTGCCGGCGGACAGCGTCGTCAAGATATCGCGCACCGATGTTTCGCTCGCCAGTTGCACATCGGCGCGCGCCAGGCCGAGCCGCCGCGCCCGCAGTCGCACCTGGTCGGCGGCTTCCTCCCCCGACACATAGGCGACGGCATGGCCATCGCGCGCCATGCGCCCGGCGGCTTGCAGCAGCAGCGTCGATTTGCCGATGCCGGGGTCGCCGCCGATCAGGATGACGCTGCCCGGCACCAGCCCGCCGCTGCCCGCCGCCGGGCCGCCGACGGTACCGCCGAGCGCGCGGTCGAGTTCGCCGATACCGGTCGACAGCCGGTCGGGCAGCGCGACATCATCGGCGAGCGACGCCATGGCGAATTTCCGCCCGCCCCCCGCCAGCGAATGCTTGGCGGCAAAGGGCGTCGCCGCCGGCGCAGCCTCGGCCTGGATGGTGTTCCAGCTCGAACAATCGCCGCACTGCCCCTGCCAGCGGCTGCTGACGGCGCCGCACGACTGGCAGACATAGCGGGTGGCGGCACGGGCCATATGGAACTTTCGATGTGAACGGACAGGGAACGCTAACGAAGTACCGACTGGCAGGCAAGATTGATCGCTCCGAATCAGTCGCTGCAGACTTATCCCGTCTTAAGCGACCGATGGCTTTCGCTGAATCTAGGATTCCACAATAAATGCAGGCCTTTGCGATTGACTAGGCAACATGAAGAATGAGGTTCTTTACAAAAGAGTGCATCTGGCTAAGTTTGTTAAACTTTTGTTGGGGGGTTGACTTGCCAGTTCGTATCGCACCGCTCGCAGAGGCGTTACCTGTTATACGTGATCAATGGTTTCCAACCGCCGATCAGGGCTTCTCGTTTGAGAGGTTCATAAACCCGCCACCCAATTCCTTAGAAGCTATCGCCAGTCGCTACACTCTGCCCGCATATGCTCAATCCGGAAAATACACTCGCCCTAAGATTGAGAGCAGTTTGAGAGACGCCTCGGGTGCTATCAATCGCAAGATGGGTCACAAATGGTCTGCGGGAGCGGTGAATATAGTTGCTCCGGAAGCCGCCGAAAAAATCAGCAGGACGTTCCGAACTAAAGCTGACAGAATTGTCGCAACCTATTTTGCTATTTTGCAGATGCCGGTAGCTTACGAACGTTTCATAGCAATGCGGGAAATGCATGGCACAATCACTAGTAAAGATGTTTTGGGAGCTAGAGCCGATAAGCAGAAATGTGGCGTGTTCCCGTTCTGTTAGCTGAAGAATGATGGATAAACATTTTGATTACATTGTAGAAGCCTGCAAACAGATTATAACGCTGAGTAGCGCGGGTCTTTTGCTTGTGGCAACTTTCAAAGAGAAGATATTCCCCTCAGGAATGCTGCCTGTTGAGTTTATCTGGTTTTTCGGTTTGTCGGTGGCGGCAATATTTTCGGCGCTTATCTGCATACTTAACACATCTGGCGTTATACAGAGGGCGATCGAAAACAAGAAACAGCCCAGTATTTATGCTAAATCGTTGCGTCTTAATTTTATAGCTTTGATTGTTATCTATGCCTTAGCTCTAATTGCATTAGTCCGCGCAGTATACTTCACGATCTGACTGCTACGACTCGTCCTTTCCCGGCAACAGCAGTTGCCCGCCCTTGCGCCGCACGGCCGCGCTGATCGCACCCGCCATGAACGACAGCATGCCGGGCAGGACGAAACTGGCGCGAACGAGATCATCCTCGATATCGATGGTCGCGGTCAGCCGCTGGCCCATCGCCAGCAGGTCGATGACCATCTGGTCCTCGGTCGGCCAGCGCGTTGCCAGTTCGGCAATGCCGCCGGGAATGTGCCGCCCCAGGTCGCCGACATTGTCGCGCAGGCGCTGGCGGGCGACCGCGCGGCCCAGAGTGTGCGGGATATCGACGGTGGTGATGGCCATGTTGCCGATATGGGGGTGCCGCGGCCGGCGACAATGCCCGCAACCAGCCGTCACCGGCCGCAACTTCGCCGCGGTGCTGCCGCTATCGGATGGTCGGATCATCGCCTATTATGAGCAGGGAAGGGGGCGCAATGCGGGAAAAGGAACTGCGCCTCGCCCTCGTCTGCTATGGCGGCGTCAGCCTGGCCGTCTACATGCACGGCATCACTAAGGAAGTCTGGAAGCTCGCCCGCGCTTCGATGCGGCGGCAGTCCGATGATCCCGCCAGCCTGCCGCCGGCCGATGACTCCGAAGCCGTCTATCTGGCGCTGCTCGATGAACTCGGGCCGCAGTTGGACCTGCGCATCCTTGTCGACATCGTCGCCGGCGCCTCGGCGGGCGGCATCAACGGCATCCTGCTCGCCCAGGCGATCTCGCAAGGGTCGGACATGGAGCCGCTGCGCGACCTGTGGCTGGCCGGCGCCGACAGTGACAAATTGCTCGAACCCGAGGGCGCCTCGACACGCTTTTCGAAATGGTGGGCGTCGCCGCTGATCTGGTGGGCGCGCAACAAGGGCCTTGTCATGGATGACATGCAGG
>JANOCM010000672.1:0-1518 GCA_031412175.1 Alphaproteobacteria bacterium | reverse complement strand
ATAGCCTTGCGTCGACCCGCCGCTCTTTTTCGACATCAGCACGACAAGGCCGACAGCGGCGACCGCGGCCAGCGTCAGCAGGATCGCCAGCGTCCAGAAGAACGAGCGCTTGCTGACGCGGGTTTCGGCGCGCGGGCTCGCTTCGGCCAGCCACGGCGCGTCGTCATCGAGGTCGCGGCGCGCCATCAGTGCAGCTCGTTCGCGGCTTCGACGCCCATCACCGCAAGGCCGTTGCGGATGACCTGGCCGACGCCGTTCGCCAGCGCCAGCCGCGCCGCGGTCAACGCCGGATTGTCGGCAATGACGAAGCGCCGCGCTGCATCGTCGTTGCCCATGTTCCACTGGGTGTGAAAGGCAGCAGCGAGGTCGCCGAGGTAGAATGCCACGCGATGCGGTTCGCGCGCATCCGCCGCCTGTTCGACGATGCGCGGCCATTGCGCCGCGACCTTGACCAGCGCCAGGTCGGCGCCATCGAGCAGCGCCAGGTCGGCGGGCGGCAGCACCATCCCGGCTTCGGCAGCCTTGCGGCCGACCGACGCGATACGGGCATGGGCATATTGCACATAGAAGACCGGGTTCTCGCGCGACTGTTCGACGACCTTGGCGAAATCGAAATCGAGCTGCGAATCGCTGCGCTTGGTCAGCATGATGAAGCGCACGACATCCTTGCCGACTTCCTCCACCACTTCAGCCAGCGTGACGAAATTGCCCGACCGCTTCGACATCTTCACCGGCTCGCCGTTGCGCAGCAGCTTGACCATCTGGACGATCTTGATGTCGAGCGGCACCCGGCCGTCGCTGAGCGCCTTCACCACGGCGGTCATGCGCTTGACGTAACCGCCGTGGTCGGCGCCGAACCTGTCGACCAGCGCGGTAAATCCGCGTTCCAATTTGTCCCAGTGATAGGCGACATCGCCGGCGAAATACGTCCAGCTGCCGTCGGATTTCTTCATCGCGCGGTCGCTGTCGTCGCCGAACTGGCTCGACTTGAACAGGGTCTGCGGCCGCGGCTCCCAATCATCGGCGGCCTCGCCCTTGGGCGCTTCGAGCACGCCTTCGTAGATCAGGCCCTTAGCTTCGAGCGTTTCCAGCGCCTCCTGGACGCGGTTGCCGAGCGACGCTTCGGAAAAGAACACATCCTGCCGGATGCCGAGCAGCATCAGGTCGGCGCGGATGCGGACCATCATCTGTGCGACGCTTTCCTTCCGGAACAGCGCCAGCCAGTCGGCCTCGGGCGCGCCGACAAAGCGGTCGCCGAACTGTTTGGCCAGCGCCTCGCCGACCGGCACCAGATAGTCGCCGGGGTAGAAGCCTTCGGGGATTTCGACCGTCTCACCCAATGCCTCGCGGTAGCGCAGATGCGCCGAGCGGGCGAGGGTATCGACCTGGCCGCCGGCGTCGTTGATGTAATATTCGCGCGTCACGCCGAAGCCGGCATAGCCGAGCAGGCTGGCCAACGCATCGCCGACGACGGCGCCGCGGCAATGCCCCATGTGCATCGGCCCGGTCGGGTTGGCC
>JANOCM010000671.1:0-8272 GCA_031412175.1 Alphaproteobacteria bacterium | reverse complement strand
CGCCGTGCCGGCGCCGGTGACGCGCGCTGCCGAGGCGCTGCGCTATCGCGATTTCCTGGTGGTCGCGCTGATCATCAAGGATCGCCACCTGTTCGACGACAACTGGATCTACATTCACGATCCCGACGTGAAGGTCGGCCGCATCCAGAACTTCAAATCCTGGTCGCCGGAGATGGTCCCCGATCCGGCGCTCAATTGCTACGGCCTCGAGTATTTCTGCTTCGAAGGCGATGGCCTGTGGGCCGCGAGCGATGCCGACCTTGTTACGATGGCCAGCGCCGAGCTTGTGCAGCTCGGCCTCGCCGACGCCGCCGATATCATCGAGGGCACCGTGGTACGCCAGCCCAAGGCCTATCCAGTCTATGATGCCGACTATCAGGACCATGTCGCGGTGATGCGCGCCGGGCTCGATGCCGGCTATCCCGGGCTGCACCTTGTCGGCCGCAACGGCATGCACAAATACAACAATCAGGACCATGCGATGATGACGGCGATGCTGACTGTCCGCAACATCCTCGCTGGCGAAGCGCTGTACGACGTCTGGAACGTCAACCAGGATGCCGAATATCACGAAGCCGGCAACGCCGGGGCGCAGGCGTCGCTGGTGCCCGGCGAACTGGCGGCGCTGGGCAGCGAACGGCTGGTGCCGGTCGCCATCCCAAGCGCATAGCGTCCTGACAAACCGAGGCGCAACCGCCGGCGGCACCGCCGCGCCGCCCGTCCTCGTCGCCGGCATATTGCTCGCTGCGCTGTGGTTGGCGAGCCACCCCTATCAGGGTGTCTTTCACGATTCGCGCCTCTACACGCTGCAGGCGCTAGCCGCGCACGATCCGGCGCGTTACGGCGCCGACCTGTTCCTGGCCTTCGGCTCGCAGGATCGCTTCACGCTGTTTTCGCCGCTGTACCGGCCATTCGTGGCGGTATTGGGGGTCGGTTCCGGCAACATGACGCTGCTGTTGCTGGTGGCGGCGCTTTGGGTAGCGTCGGCTGCCGCGCTGGCCGGTGGCTGGCTGGGCGATCGGCGGCTGGCCGTGGCCGGCGCTGCCGCGGCCATCGCGCTGCCCGGCGGGATCGTGTTCGTTTATGGCGAAGGCTTTCTGACGCCGCGCCTGCTCGCCGAGGCGCTGGTGCTGCTGGCGCTGGCGGCGCTGGTGCGCGGCCGGCCCTTCGCGGCGGCGGCGGGGGTCGCGGCGGCGGGGCTGTTCCACCCGCTGACCGCCCTGCCCGCCGCGGCGCTGCTGTTCCTGCACGAAAGCCGCGACCGGCGCTGGCTGTGGCTCGCGGCCGTCGGGGCGGTCGCGGCGGGCATCGGGCTGGCGCTGGCCGGGGTCGATCCGTTTGCCAGGCTGCTCCAGCGCTTCGATTCCGAATGGCTGGCGATCATCGCACGGCGCGACAACTATTGCTTCATCGGCAATTGGACGGGCCGCGAATGGCTGTCGGCAACGAATGTGCTGGCGGTGGCGGTGCTGGCGGTGGCGCGTGGGCCCGTGCAGGCGCGACGGCTGCTCGCGCTGGCACTGCTGGTAGGCGGCAGCGGCATGGCGCTCGCGGCCATCGGCGGCGATCTGCTGCACAATGTGCTGATCACCAATATCCAGCCGTGGCGCTGGGTCTGGCTGGCGGCGCTGCTCGGCAACATGGCGGCAGGCGCGCTGGTGGTGACGCGGCCGTGGCGGCTCGAAAGCGGGCTGGCGGCGTTTGCGCTCGCCTGCCTCGCCGCGTCGACGACACTGCCGGCGCTGGCGCTGCTTGTCGCACCCGCCGCCGTTGCGGCGCTGTTCGCCGGCAGGATCGCCGGCAATCGGCCACTGCGCCTGCTGCTGATCGTGGCGGCAGCGTTGGCCATCGCATCGGTGCTGAGTGCCGCGATGCAACGCCTGGGCCCGGCACCGGCGATCCCGCCGCTCGTTGGTCTGGCGCTGGTCGCGGCGATCGTGCTGGCAATCGTCCTGGCACCGCGCGGCCGTGCCGCCCTCGCCGTCGTTGCGCTGACACTATTTGTCGCAACCGTAATGCAGTGGGACCAGCGGCTGCCGTGGAAGGCGTATGTCGACACCAGCCGGGCTGCGTCCGCCGACCTGGTGGCATTGCTCCCGGCAAACGCCCATATCTATTGGGAGGGCGACATGACCGTGCCCTGGTTCGTGCTGCACCGACCCAATTACTTCTCGTGCGAACAAGGCGCCGGGGTGCTGTTTTCGCGCGCCAATGCCGTTGCCTGGCAGCACCGGGCCGACAGCTTCGCGCCGCTTAACACGCTGGATTTCCAGCGCTACAGCTTTTGCCGGCGACCAGCCGGTGCCGACCCGGTGCAGCGCGACGGCGCGGCGCTGGCGCGGCTTTGCCGCCGCGAACCCGGACTTGGTGCAATCGTCCTGACGCGCCCGTTGCCCGGCGTCACCGGTCGGCAGTGGACCGCACCCGCCACCTTCCGCGATGTCGCGACGGGTGGTCCGACACCGCACAATGTGGTGACCAACCGCTTCCATATCTACGCCTGCCCGCGCTAGACCCGCACCACCCGCCGGCCGAAACTGGCACCGGTGAACAGCCCGCAGAACGCCGCCGGCAGGCTGGCGAGGCCTTCGAAGATTTCTTCACGATATTGCACGGCGCCCGACTTGATCAGCCCTGCCAGCTCGGCCTGCGCCGCGGCAAAGCCCGGCAGGTCGTCGAAGACCACCAGCCCCTCCATCCGCAGGCGGCGGGCGATGAATTCGCGCGTGTTCTTCAGCCCCGGCACCCGGTCGAGCGGGGTGTTGTAGTCCGCCACCTGCCCCGAAACGACGATGCGGCCGCGCATTTTCATGTGCGGCAGCGCACGATCGATCATCGCATTGCCGACATTGTCGAACATCACGTCGAAACCATCGGCGGCCGCCGCGGCGAACTGCGCCTCGAAATCCGCGGCCTTATAATCGATCGCCACGTCTAAACCGACATCGCGCAGCCACTGGCATTTCTCCGACCCGCCGGCGACTCCGATCACCTCGCTCGCCCCCCACAGCTTGGCCAACTGCCCGGCGGTGGCACCGACCGGGCCGGCGGCAGACGTCACCAATACCCGCTCCCCGGCCTTCAACTGGGCGACGCGCTTCAGCCCGAACCAGGCGGTCATGCCCGGCACGCCGAGCAGCCCGATCCACAGCTGCTCCGGCACGCCGAGATCGGGCAGTTTCACCGCATAGCCGCGGCCGTTCGACACGACATGCGTCGCCCAGCCGGTCAGCGCGACCTGATCGCCGACGGCAAAGCGATCGTTGCGGCTGGCGATGACCTCGCCGACCGAAAAGCCGTCGACCGGCGCGCCGGGCTGCAGCGGCGGCGCATAGGAGGCGCCGGGCGACAGCCGCGAGCGCGTGCCGGGGTCGCACGAGACGAAATGGTTCTTGGCGAGAAACTGCCCCTCGGCGAGATCGGGGATGGGCAGGCGTTCGACGCGAAAATCATCGGGGCTCGGCGCGCCGTCGATGTGCCGCACCAGAACGATGCGTTCCATTTCACCCGTCGTCATGCGTATTGTCTCCCCAAAGGAGCGCCACAATGGACCAACGCATCAGCATCGTCACGCTGGGAACCGATGATCTGCCGCGCGCCATCGCGTTCTGGGAAGCGATGGGCTGGCCGCGCAAGCAGCGCAAGTTCGATGCCATCGCGCTGTTCCAGGCCGGCGGCATCGCCCTTGCCATCTATCCGTTCGACAAGCTGGCCGAAGATTGCGGCATGGAAGATCGCGGGCCGGGCTTTGGCGGCTTCACCATCGCGCACAATGTCGTCAGCAAGGCCGAAGTCGATGCGCTGCTGGCCAAGGCCGTCGCCAATGGCGCGACCTTGCAGAAACCGGCGCATGATGCGTTCTGGGGCGGCTATTCGGGCTATTTCTGCGATCCCGACGGTCATCCGTGGGAGGTCGCGTACAACCCGTTCATGCCGCTGAATGCTGACGGCAGTGTTACATTGGCCGATTGACGCAATAAGCGAGGAAACTGCGGTATTACAGAGCGTTGGGAGAGAATCTCGACATTTTGTAGGGTTTGGAAGTTGACGAAGTTTACTGTTTCGGCTGTTTTTCGACATCGCTGGCGTGATCGCGCAAAGGCCAGCGATTGCCGTCTCGATTCAAGCTGTCAAAGAACAGCAGTCTTGTAACCGATAAGGTTCAAAATGTCGAGGCCGAAACCTGCGCCTGCAACAGCGCCAGCGCGGCGGCTGCAAAGGCGCGCATGTTTTCGGTCCGGTCGCTGCGGCCGGTTTCGAGGGTCTGCGCGATGCTGAGCGGGCCGGCGACGGCGAGGCACGAATGGCCGGCCGCGTCGCCATAGGGGTTGCCGGTGGGGCCCGAGGCGCCGGTTTCGGCGATGCCCCAGGTGGCGGCGAAGCGGTGGCGAACGGTTTCGGCGAGCAGCGCGGCATAGGGTTCGCTCGCCGATTTGAGGCCGCGGACGTCTTCGCGCTTGAGGTCGAGCAGGCGGTGGCGGGCGCGCGGCGTATAGACGACGGCGCCGCCGAGATAATAGGCCGAGGCGCCGGGTACCGACAGCAGCGCGGCGGAGATCAGCCCGCCGGTCGAGGATTCGGCGACGGCGACGGTCTGGCGGCGGGCGATCAACAGCGCGGCAAGATCGCGCGCCTGGGCAAATAAGGATTCCATGCCCGCACTATGGTGGGTAGGCGCCGCCCCCACAACCGGGGTCTGGGGCCCGCGGCCCCAGCCGCCGGAGGCTCCTTCAATGAAAATCCCGCGACCGCGGCAGGATCCGCACATCACGCGGGTGGCGGGCGCGTGACCCGGGGTGTGAGCTCGGCTGGTCGGGGTGGATGAATTCGTCGGCGCGCAGCGGCTGCGGGTGAGTGTCATGGGTTTCGGAGAGCAGGTCGAGGGCGGCGCTGCGATCGATGACGCGGGTGGCCATCAGGTGGACGACATTTTCGGGGCTGCGCTGGATTTCGCCTTCGACGACCATCAGCCGGGCGGCCATGATCGGGCGGCGGAAGATTTCGAACAGGCGCGCCCAGATGACGATGTTGGTGACGCCGGTTTCATCTTCCAGCGTGACGAAGATGGCGTTGCCGTTGCCGGGGCGCTGGCGGACGAGGACGACGCCGGCGGTGCGGACGCGGCGGCCGTTGCGGCTGGCGTTGCTGTCGGCGCAGGTGAGGATTTTTTCGCCATCGAAATGCGGGCGCAGCAGGGCCATCGGATGCGCCTTCAGCGACAGGCGAATGGTCTGGTAATCGGCGGCGACCTGTTCGCCGGGGGTGAGCAGCGGCAGGTCGGCGGCGGGTTCGGGGCCGAGCTCGCGGGCGTTGGCGGCGGCGAACAGCGGCAGCTCGCCGGTCGGCGTGCGCAGCGCCTCCCAGGCGGCACCGCGGCGATCGAGGCCCAATGAGCCGCAGGCGTCGGCATCGGCGAGCAGGCGCAGGGCGCGATCGGGCAGGCCGGCGTTGCGGGCGAGTGCCTCGATGCTGGCGAAGGGGCGGTGCGCCAGCATGGCGGCGGCCCAAGCCTCGCGGAAGCCGGTGATCTGGCGCAGGCCCAGCCTTAGAGCGCCATCCTCCAGACTATTGTCCCAGTCGCTATGGTTGATGTCGATCGGCCGCACCTCCACGCCATGTTCGCGGGCATCGCGGACGATCTGCGCCGGGGCGTAGAACCCCATCGGCTGCGAATTGAGCAGTGCCGCGGCGAACACCGCCGGATAGCGGCATTTGATGTACGACGAGATCCAGACCAGCCGGGCAAAGGCCAGCGCATGGCTTTCGGGAAAGCCATAGCTGCCGAAACCTTCGATCTGGCGATAGCAGCGTTCGGCGAAATCGCGGTCGTAACCGCGGCGCACCATGCCTTCGACCATCTTGGCTTCGAAATTGTGCATGGTGCCGACGTTGCGGAAGGTCGCCATGGCGCGGCGCAACTGGTTGGCTTCGGACGGCGAAAATTCGGCGGCGGTGATCGCCAGCTTCATCGCCTGTTCCTGGAAGAGCGGCACGCCGAGCGTCTTGCCGAGCACCTCGCGCAGCTCGTTCGGGTCGTGCGGCGGTTTGGGTGACGGATAATCGACACGCTCGCGATTCTGGCGGCGGCGCAGATACGGGTGGACCATATTGCCCTGGATCGGCCCCGGGCGGACGATGGCGACCTGGATGGCGAGATCGTAGAATTCGCGCGGGCGCAGTCGCGGCAGCATGTTCATCTGGGCGCGGCTTTCGACCTGGAAGACACCGACGCTGTCACCCTGACACAGCATGTCGTAAACGTCTGGCGCGTCGCTGGGAACGGTCTGCAGGTCGTAATGGCGGGCGTGGTGGGTGGCGATCATGCGGAACGCCTTTTCGATGCAGGTCAGCATGCCGAGGGCGAGGATATCGACCTTCATCAGCCCGAGCGCGTCTATATCGTCCTTGTCCCATTCGATGAAGGTGCGATCGGCCATCGCGGCATTGTGGATCGGCACGGTTTCGTCGAGCCGGTCGTTGGTCAGCACGAAGCCGCCGACGTGTTGCGACAGGTGGCGCGGAAAGCGCAGGATCTGCCCGACGAGATCGCCGAGCCGGGCGATTTCGCGCGAGTGCGGATCGAGGCCGCTTTCGGCGAAGCGCTGCTGCTCCATGTGGGTGGCGAAACTGCCCCAGACGGTGCTGGTCAGCCGCGTGGTGATGTCTTCGGACAGACCGAGCACCTTGCCCACCTCGCGCACCGCGCTGCGCGGCCGGTAATGGATGACGGTGGCGGCGATGCCGGCGCGATCCCGGCCATAGCGGCGATAGACGTACTGCATGACCTCCTCGCGGCGCTCGTGTTCGAAATCGACGTCGATGTCGGGGGGTTCCTTGCGTTCTTCGGAAATGAAGCGGGAAAACAGCAGGTTGTTCTCGACCGGATCGACAGCGGTGATGCCGAGCACATAGCAGACCGCCGAATTGGCGGCGGAGCCGCGGCCCTGGCAGAGGATGCCCTGCCCTTGCGCGAAGGCGACGATGTCGTGGACGGTGAGGAAATAGGGCGCATAGCCGGCCTTGGCGATGACGCTGAATTCGTCGCCGAGCAGCGCCACCACCTTGGCCGGAATGCCATCGGGCCAGCGTTCGAACGATTTCTGCAGGGTCAGCGTTTCGAGCCAGCCTTGCGGCGAATAGCCGGGCGGCACCGGTTCGTGCGGATATTCATAGCGCAGGTGATCGAGGCGAAAGGTGATGCGCGCCAGGATATTGGCGCTTTCGATGATTGCCTCGGGGTGGTTGCGGAACAGCTGCGCCATTTCGGCGGGCGATTTCAGCCGCGCCTCGGCATTGGCGGCGAGACGCCGGCCGGCATCGGCAATCGTGCATTTTTCGCGGATGCAGGTCAGCACGTCGTGGAGGCGGCGCTGGTCGCGCGTGGCATAGAGCGGCGCGTTGCTGGCGAGCAGCGGGGTGCCGGCGGCGGCGGCGATGGCGGCGAGCCGCGCCAGCCGGCGGGCATCTGCGCCCTGGCGGAGCATCGTCACGCCGAGCCAGACCCGCCCCGGCGCGAGGCGCGCCAGTTCGGCGAGGCGCAACACGGGCCCGGTCGGCGGCGGCATGACGATCAGCAGCAGGTCATCAAGATGATCGCAGAGATCGGCGAAATGGAGGATGCAATCGCCCTTTTCGGCGCGGCGATTGCCGAGCGTCAGCAGCCGGCACAGCCGCCCCCAGCCGTGGCGGGTGGCGGGATAGGCGACGATGTCGGGGGTGCCGTCGGCAAAGACCAGCCGGGCGCCGACTGCCAGCTGGAAGGAAATGGCGCCATGGTCGGCGACGGCATCGCGCAGCGCCGCCCAGGCGCGGACGACGCCGGCGACGGTGTTGCGATCGGCGATGCCGATGCCGGTGTGGCCGAGCGCGATCGCTTCGGCGACCATGTCGGACGGGGCCGAGGCGCCGCGCAGGAAGGAATAGTTGGTCGCCGCGGCAAGCTCGGCGAACCCCGTCATCAGGCGAACAGCCCGTGCAGATACCAGCCGGGCATCGGCTTTTCAGCGCCATACAACCCGTGGCGGAACAACCAGTAGCGGCGGCCGTCGCCATCCTCGACGCGGTAATAATCGCGCGTCAGCCCGGCGCCATCGGCACGCCGCCACCATTCGGCGGCGATGCGTTCGGGGCCTTCGTGGCGAGTGACCTCGTGGAGGCGGCGGCGCCAGCGGAAACGCCGCGGCGGTCCGTCGGGGACTTCGGCGATGACATCGATCGGCTGGGGCGGATCGAACAGGTGGATCGGGCGCTCGGGGGGTTCGCCGGCGGTCGG
>JANOCM010000670.1:0-1941 GCA_031412175.1 Alphaproteobacteria bacterium | reverse complement strand
GCGCCGCAGCTTTGGCTGGATCGCCGATCTCGGCACCGGCACCGGCGTGCTCGCCATTGCGGCGGCGCGGCGGTGGCGCAAGGCGGAAACCATCGCCAGCGATATCGATCCGGTGTCGGTCGCCGTCACCCGCGGCAATCTGCGCGACAATGCCGTGTCCGAAGGCCGCAGCGCGGGGCGCATCGAACTGGTCGAAGCCGCTGGCGTAGCGCATCTGCGCCTCGTCCAGCGCGCGCCCTATGACCTGATTGTCGCCAATATCCTCGCAGGACCGTTGATCGACATCAGCCGCGACGTGTCGCGCGCGCTGGCGCCGGGGGGTGTGCTGGTGCTTGCGGGCCTGCTGCAATCTCAGGCGCGGCGGGTGCGGGCGGCGTATCGGCAGCACGGCATCGTGCCGTTGCGCCAGCACCGGCGGGGCGAATGGCCCTGCCTGGTGCTGATGCGGCCTGCCCGCGCTGGCTAGCGCGTCCTTGCTTGGGTTCGCGCCTGGCGGCGCTGGGGCCTCAACGTCGTAGGCGCCTAAAGCGCGTGGAACAGCCTGTTATCGCTGATCACCGGGTTGAGGCGCAGGCGGGGCTTGCGAACAATCGGCCGGGCCTTGGGTTCGGCATCGCCGAACGGACGCTGCCGAGGTTCGTAGTCCTGAAGGATGACCTTCATTCCTTGTCTCCTCTTCACCGCCGGGACCATTCTCTGCGGCGAGCGGTGATTTAGGCCCACGCCGTAACGATGTGCAGTGCAGCATTGGCAGCATCAGCCATGCATTCAATGCATAGCGATGCGTTTTCACCTGCTTCCTTCTGCCGCAGCCTCTGCCACCAGCGCCAGCCATTCGGCTTCGTCGATCACGCGCACCTCCAGCGCCTCGGCCTAGGCGCGCGTCGATCCGGACTAGGCAGCCGCCCCGACCAGCCCGGTGCGCGCCGAAACCGATCCCGCCACCTTGGCGCCGAGCGCTTCGGCCTGGGCCCTGGCTTCGTCGCGGGTCAGGCCGGTCAGCGATCCGGTGAACACGATCGTCTGCCCGGTCAGCGCCGTCTGCCGCGCCGCTGCCAGCGGCTCCGGCGTCACGCTCGCCAGCAGGTCGGCAAAGGTCGCCTGGTTGTGCGGTTCGGCAAAGAAATCGATCAGCGCCTCGGCGACGACCGGCCCGATGCCGCTGATGTCGGTCAGCCGGCCGCGCGCGTCGGCATCGGTCGCGGCGGCGAGTGCGGCATCGCGCAACGCCTCCGCTGATCCGAACGCCCGCGCCAGGTCGCGTGCTGTCACTTCACCGACGTGGCGGATACCGAGCGCATAGAGGAAGCGATCGAGCCCGACGCTGCGCCGCGCCGCAATCGCCGCGATCAGATTGTCGGCGGATTTGTCCTTGAACCCCGGCAGCGCCAGCAGGCCCTCGCGGGTCAACCGGAAGATATCGCCCGGCGTCGCTATCATGCCCGCAGCGGCGAACTGCTCGATACGCTCGCTGCCCAGCCCTTCGATATCGAACGCCAGGCGCGATACGAAATGGCGGAGTCGTTCGTTGCGCTGCGCCGGGCAGGTCAGCCCGCCGGTGCAGCGCCGGATGACCTCCCCTTCCTCGCGCACCGCGGTCGAGGTACAGACCGGGCAATGGTCGGGAAACACGAACGCCGGGCCGCGCTCGGTATCGGACGGCACCCGCCCGAGGATCTGCGGGATGACATCGCCGGCGCGCTGCACGCGCACGCGGTCGCCGGCTCGGACGTCCAACCGGTTGATTTCGTCCTCGTTGTGCAAGGTCGCGTTGGTGACGACGACGCCACCGACGGTGACCGGCTGCAGCCGCGCCACAGGGGTCAATGATCCGGTGCGGCCGACCTGGATGTCGATAGCCAGCAGCGTCGTTTCGGCCTGTTCGGCGGCGAATTTGTGCGCCACGGCCCAGCGCGGGGATCGCGCCACCTGCCCCAGCCG
>JANOCM010000669.1:0-1569 GCA_031412175.1 Alphaproteobacteria bacterium | reverse complement strand
GAAGCGCCGGATCGCCGACGGCAGCCGCCCCGGCACGGCAAAAAGCCGGTTCAAACCATCGGTCACCGCGCTGACCATGCTGTTATCGAGCCGCCGCCACGCCGAATAGCGCGCCAGCACATCGGGGGCGCCAAGGTCCTGCCCGGTGCGCGCCGCATCCACCAGCACCTCCGCCAGCGCCGCAACGTCGCGGAACCCCATGTTGAGGCCCTGGCCGGCGATCGGATGGATGCCGTGCGCCGCATCGCCGACGAGCAGCAGCCGCTGCGATTCATAGCTTGCAGCATGGTGGTAACCCAGCGGCCACACCGCCTGGGGGGCAATGACTTCGATATCGCCCAGCGTGCCATCGACCCGCGCCGCGATCTCGGCGGCCAGTGCGCGCGGCCCCAGCTTGCGCGCGCCTTCGGCGTTGGCGGCATCGACCGTCCAGACAATGGCGGTGCGCGGGCGCCCGTCGGCATCGTCGATCATCGGCAGCAGCGCCATCGGGCCGCTCGGATAGAACATTTCGCAGGCGATATTGCCGTGCGGCACGCTGTGCGCGACCATCGAAACCAGCGCGGCATTGGGGTAACGCCACGCCGTCAGCCGGATGCCGGCGGCGTCGCGCGTCTTCGACCGGCGCCCATCGGCGGCGATTGCCAGCGGCGCGCTGAACACCCGACCATCGGCGAGGGTCAGCGTTGCGGCGTGATCGCCGCGGACCAGCGAGGCCACGGTTGCCGGCGCTACCAGGGTCACCAGCGGACAAGCGCGGACTTCGCGCAACAGCCCGGCACGCAGCAGCCGGTTCTCCATCATGATGCCGAGCGGATCACCCGCTTCGCCGGCGTCGAAGTGCAGAAATTGCGGCGCCGTGCCGTCGGTGACGCGAATGCCGCGGATGGCGCAGCCATTGGCGTCGAAGATGTCGCCGAGCCCCAGCGCGCGCAGCATCCGCGCCGAAGCGCTCGCCACCGCACTCGCGCGGCCATCGAACGCGGATGTCACCGTGGTGTCGAGATCCTGGGCATCGACGACGATGCTGCTGACCTCATGCCGCGCCAATGCGAGCGCGAGGGTGGAGCCGACAAGGCCGCCGCCGATGATGATGACGTCAGCAGAAAGGGGCGTGTTCATGGCCTAAACTGTTACCCGAAAGACTCACACCGCCCAAGGGGGCATGTTGTCCACCGCATATCGGGGAGCCGACTCTTGACCCGCGACTCGGCGTGCTTCATCGTCGCAGGGCGGGTTCAAAGCGTGAACACTGCCGGTTTTGACGGGGACAGCAACTGCGATGGCGACACGCGCCGCGGCGATGACTGGCCGACCAAAGGCTCCTGCGGCGGGGCCCGGACGCGTCGCGCGCCTCGTTGCCGCCGTCCAGGCCGCGGTCCGGCGCTTCGTCGTCCTCTTCGCCGCGCTGATGCTGGTCGTGCTGGCGGTGGCGCTGGTCGCGGCGATCCTCACCTGGTCGCCGCTCGATCCGTCGTTCAATTCGGTCACCGGCCGCATGCCGAGCAACACGCTGGGCAGCCTGGGCAGTCATGTTTCCGATCTGTTGCTGCAGGGGCTGGGCTGGCC
>JANOCM010000668.1:0-2168 GCA_031412175.1 Alphaproteobacteria bacterium | reverse complement strand
GAAGCGCCGGATCGCCGACGGCAGCCGCCCCGGCACGGCAAAAAGCCGGTTCAAACCATCGGTCACCGCGCTGACCATGCTGTTATCGAGCCGCCGCCACGCCGAATAGCGCGCCAGCACATCGGGGGCGCCAAGGTCCTGGCCGGTGCGCGCCGCATCCACCAGCACCTCCGCCAGCGCCGCGACGTCGCGGAATCCCATGTTGAGGCCCTGGCCGGCAATCGGGTGGATGCCGTGCGCAGCGTCGCCGACCAGCAGCAGCCGCTGCGATTCATAGGTTGCGGCATGGTGATAACCCAGCGGCCACACCGCCTGGGGCGCAATCACTTCGATATCGCCGAGCGTGCCATCGACCCGCGCCGCGATCTCGGCGGCCAGTGCGCGCGGCCCTAGCTTGCGCGCGCCTTCGGCGTTGGCGGCATCGACCGTCCAGACAATGGCGGTGCGCGGGCGGCCTTCGGCATCGTCGATCATCGGCAGCAGCGCCATCGGCCCGCTCGGATAGAACATTTCGCAGGCGATATTGCCGTGCGGCACGCTGTGCGCGACCATCGAAACCAGCGCGGCATTGGGGTAGCGCCACGCCGTCAGCCGGATGCCGGCAGCGTCGCGCGTCTTCGACCGGCGCCCATCGGCGGCGATTGCCAGCGGCGCGGTGAACACCCGGCCATCGGCGAGGGTCAGCGTCGCGGCATGATCGTCGCGCACCAGCGATGCGACCGTTGCCGGCGCCACCAGGGTCACCAATGGACAGGCGCGGACTTCGCGCAAAAGCCCGGCGCGCAACAGCCGGTTTTCCATCATGATGCCGAGTGGATCACCCGCTTCGCCGGCGTCGAAGTGCAGATATTGCGGCGCCGTGCCATCGGTGACGCGGATGCCGCGGATGGCGCAGCCATTGGCATCGAGGATGTCGCCGAGCCCCAGCGCGCGCAGCATCCGCGCCGAAGCGCTCGCCACCGCACTTGCGCGGCCATCGAACGCCGCCGTTACCGTGGTGTCGAGATCCTGGGCATCGACGACGATGCTGTTGACCTCGTGCCGCGCCAGCGCCAGCGCGAGGGTGGAGCCGACAAGGCCGCCGCCGATGATGATGACGTCAGCAGAAATGGGCATGTTCATGGCCAAAACTGTTACCCGAAAGACTCACACCGCCCAAGGGGGCATGTTGTCCATCGCATATGGGGGCGCCGACTCTTGACCAGCGACTCGGCGTGCTTCATCGTCACAGGGCGGGTTCAAAGCGTGAACACCGTTGGATTAGTGGGGCCAAGGGCAACAACCGGGGGCAGGAACTGGCATGGCGACGCGCGCCGCGACACTGTCTGGCCGACCAAAAGCCCCCGCCGCGGGGTCCGGACGCGTGGCACGCCTGGTCGCCGCCGTGCAGGCCGCCGTCCGCCGCTTCGTCGTTCTCGTCGCCGCGCTGATGCTCATTGTACTTGCGGTGGCGCTGGTCGCCGCGATCCTCACCTGGTCGCCGCTCGATCCGTCGTTCAATTCGGTTACCGGCCGCATGCCGGCCAACACGCTGGGCAGCCTTGGCAGCCATGTATCCGACCTGTTGCTGCAGGCGCTGGGCTGGCCGTCGCTGTGTTTTGCAACCCCGATCGTCGTCGGCGCGCTGCGGCTCGTGCAGCATCGCGATTTCCCCCTGCGCCGCGCTGTGCTGGCAACGCTGGGCGGCATCGTCGTGCTCGCTGCCGCCACCGGCGCGCTCGGCCTGCCGGCACTTGGTGCACCCGCAGGGTTCGGCGGCGTCGCCGGGCTGCTGCTCGATCATGGCACGACGTTGCTGGCGGAGACCGAAGCGCTCGATGGCGTGCCGGTCGGGTTGCTGGCGGGCATCCTGCTGACGCCGCTGGCGCTGGCGCTGCTCGGCTGGGGCAGCGGCGTCGAATTCGCCGACCTGGCGCGACTGCGCGGCCTCGGTGACCGCATTTCCGGGCTGGTGCAACGCGACGCCGAGACCGACACCCCCTTCCGCACCCAGCCCGAACGCCGCGCCGCGCCACGCGCCGTCGAGGCCGACGAGGACAGCTACACCGAAATCCAGCCCGCTGCGCCGCTACGCGTGGTCGTCGAGGCCCCAGCGAAGCCGGCGCCGAGCAAGCGCCAGGAAAAGGAACGCCAGCCGGCGCTCAATCTGGGCGACAGCGCCATATTGC
>JANOCM010000667.1:0-2324 GCA_031412175.1 Alphaproteobacteria bacterium | reverse complement strand
TGGCGCGCTGGCGTTCCCCGCGGCGCCGGCGGAGCCTCGCGACCGGTCGATGCTGCGCAACATCGGCGAGGCGTTTTCGCCCGATGGCGGCATGCGGCTGATCACCGGCAATCTCGGCCGCGGCATCTTCAAAACGAGCGCGGTAACCCCGGAACGCTGGACGATCGAGGCCCCGGCGCGGGTGTTCGCCACCCAGGACGATGTGCTGCGCGCCTTCAAGGCCGGCGAGCTCGACCGCGATGTCGTCGTCGTCGTGCGCTTCCAGGGGCCACACGCCAACGGCATGCCCGAACTCCACAAGCTGACGCCGCCGCTGGGGGTGTTGCAGGACCGTGGCTTCAAGGTGGCGCTGGTCACCGACGGCCGCATGTCGGGCGCGAGCGGCAAGGTGCCGGCGGCAATCCATGTGACGCCGGAGGCCGCGTTGGGCGGGCCGCTGGCGCAGTTGCACGACGGCGATATGGTGCGGGTCTGTGCCCGCACCGGGTCGCTGTCGGTCGATGCCGACCTGTCGGCGCGGCCGCACGCGCCGGTGCCGCCGGGGCCGGTCGGCACCGGGCGCGAGCTGTTCGCCTTCATGCGCGCCGGCAGTGACACCGCGGAGCGCGGCGCCTCGGCGATGCTGGTGGGCGCCGGGTTGTGAATCAGGTCGTCGCCGTCGATATCGGCGGCACCCATGCGCGCTTTGCGGTGGCCGAAATCGGTGGCGGCCGGGTGCAATCTATCGGCGCCGCGACGACGCTGAAGACCGCCGAGCACGCCAGTTTCCAGACCGCCTGGCAGGCCTTTGCTGCGCAACATGGTCCGTTGCCGCGTGCCGCCGCCATCGCCTTTGCCGGGCCGGTCAAGGGCGAGGCGCTGCAATTGACCAACAGCCATTGGGTGGTGCGCCCGGCGCTGATCCGCGAACGTCTCGAGGTCGATGATTTCGTCGTGGTCAATGATTTCGGCGCGGTCGCGCACGCCGTGGCGCAGGCCGGCGAAGACAAGTTCCGGCATCTGTGTGGCCCCGAAATAGCATTGCCCGACAGTGGTATTATCAGCGTCATCGGCCCCGGCACCGGGCTTGGCGTCGCGCAATTGCTGCGCGGCGATGGCGGCTATCAGGTCGTCGAGACTGAAGGCGGCCATATCGATTTCGCGCCCTTGGATGGTTTCGAGGACGGACTGCTGGCGATGCTGCGGCGGCGGATGCGGCGGGTGTCGGTCGAACGTATCGCCTCGGGCGGTGGCCTGGCCAGCCTGTACGAGGCACTGGCGGCCATCGAGGGCCGCAGCGTCGAAGCGCGCGACGACAAGGCGCTGTGGACGGCGGCGCTCGAAGGCAGCGACAGCCTCGCCGTGGCGGCGCTCGACCGTTTCTGCATGACGTTGGGGTCGGTCGCCGGCGATATCGCGCTGGCGCAAGGGGCGAGCGCCATCGTCATTGCCGGCGGACTGGGGGCGCGGCTCGCCGGGCATCTGCCGCAATCGGGTTTCGGCACGCGGCTGGCGGCGAAGGGCCGGTTCGAGCCGATGATGCGCGCGCTGCCGGTCAAACTCATCACCCTCGCCGAACCGGGCCTGTTCGGCGCGGCGGCGGCCTATGCACGGGAGCATCCATGACCGCTATCGACACCATCATGCGGACGGCGCCGGTGATCCCGGTGCTGGTCGTCGAGGATCCGGCGCACGCGCGGCCGATCGCCGCGGCACTGGTGGCGGGGGGGCTTCGGGTGCTTGAAGTGACGTTGCGAACCCCGGCTGCATTGGAAGTCATCGCCGAAATGGCCAAGGTCGAGGGCGCCATTGTCGGCGCCGGCACGGTGCTCAACCCCGGCGACCTGCGTGCCGCGATGGCAGCGGGCGCGCAATTCATCGTCAGCCCGGGGCTAACCGAGAGCCTTGGGCGGGCGGCAGTCGACAGCGGCGTGGCGTTCTTGCCCGGCATCGCCAACGCCGGCGACCTGATGCGCGGGCTGGAACTGGGGCTGGACCGCTTCAAGTTCTTCCCGGCGATGGCGGCCGGCGGGCTGCCGGCGCTGCGCGCGCTGGCGGCACCCTTCGGCATGGTGCGGTTCTGCCCCACCGGCGGCATCAGCCAGGCGAGCGCGGCGGAGTGGCTGGCGGAGCCGGCGGTGCTGTGCGTCGGCGGCAGCTGGCTGGTGGGCAAGGGCGCGCCCGATGTCGGGGCGATCGAGGCCGCGGCGCGGGCGGCGGTGGAATTGCGGGTTTAGCAGCGCCACTTCGAAAGCACTGCGCCACTCCCTCCCCCCTTGCGGGGAGGGCGACTCGGCGCCAGCCGAGCGGGGTGGGGGTGCACACAGATCGAAGCTTGCGACCCC
>JANOCM010000666.1:0-2279 GCA_031412175.1 Alphaproteobacteria bacterium | reverse complement strand
CAGTTGTACTGGATGTTCTGGCGTGTGGTGAAATGGCCGTAATCGCGGTCGTACTTGCGCGCGATATGCGCGAGCATCCGCATCTGGGTACCCGACAGCGTGCCATAGGGGATGGCGACGCGCAGCATATAGGCGTGTAGCTGGAGATAGAGGCCGTTCATCAGCCGCAGCGGCTTGAACTGGTCCTCGGTAATCTCGTTGCGCAGGCGGCGGCCGACCTGGTCCTTGAACTCGGCGACACGCGCGTCGACGATGGCCTGGTCATATTGGTCGTAGCGATACATCAGATGACTTCCGTGGAAAGGCTGCCGCGCGCGAGGTCGGCGCGGACGCTGGGGCCAGAGCCGCGGACGCGCTCGCGGGTGGTGGTGGGCAGCCAGTTACCGGGGCTGCCGGTGACATCGATCAGCGCCGGGTCGTTGACGCGTTCGGCGGCGACAAGCTCGGCGACCATCGCTTCGCCCTCGGCGCCGATCTCGACGGCGTCGCGGATCTGCGTGCTCCAGTCGGCGCCGTTCCACCACAGGACATCGCCGGTTTCGAGCCGGTTGGCGGTCAGGACACGCTTCAGTTCACCGGGCATGGTTGGGCCTTCGCAAAGCTGTTCAGGGCCGTGTCGCCGAGCATGGCGACGGCACCGACGATAATGAGGGCGGGTGACTTGACCGCTTCGCGCGCCACCGTGCCGCCAAGATCGGCGAGCAGGCTGCGCAGCACGCGCATGGAGGGCAAAGTGGCGCGTTCGATGATGGCGATCGGCGTGTCAGGCGCCAGACCATCGCCCATCAACTTTTCGGCGATGCGATCGGCGCCGGTGACGCCCATGTAGATGACGAGGGTGCGGCCCTTGCCCGCCAGCCCAACCCAATTCTGGTCGGCGAGGCCGCGGCATTCGCCGGCGACGAAGCTGACGATCGAGGCATGGTCGCGGTGGGTCAGCGGCATCTGCGCGGCTGCGGCAGCCCCCAATGCCGACGACACGCCGGGGATGACCTCGACGCGCACGCCGGCGGCGTTGCAGGCCTCGACCTCCTCCCCGCCGCGGCCGAAGATGAAGGGGTCGCCGCCTTTCAGCCGCACGACGTTGTGGCCGGCCTGCGCCTCCGCCACCAGCAGTGCGCCGATGTCGGCCTGCTGCATCGTGTGGCGATCGCGGCGCTTGGCGACCGAGACCAGCCGCGCGCCGGTGGGCACCATTGCCATGACATCGGCGCCGACAAGGCCGTCATGGACGATGACATCGGCCGCTGCGATGGCGCGGGCGGCGCGTAACGTCAGCAGGTCAGCAGCGCCCGGGCCAGCGCCGACGAGGACCACGCGGCCCCTGTCGACAGGCGATTTTTCGTTTGCATCCATGAGTGGGGACTTAGGCGGTCAACCGCCCCCAGCGCCAGATGCTGCAGCGCAACGCTTTCTTCACCGAAGACAAGCGGAGGTTCCCCATCGCAGCAATGGAGATTTAGCCGGCGTGTGGATTCGCGGGCGGCCAGGGCTGGCCGCCCGCCATCGCATCAGCCGAACGTGCGTTGCCACCAGCCCTTGCGCGGCACGACGGGGGCGCCGTCGGTGGCCGCTACAGGTTCGATGACCGCCGCCGGCACCACTGCTACCGGCTCGATACCCGGACCCGCCACGACTTCGGGCGCAACAACCGCATCGTCCGCCGGTTTTGCCTTCGCGCGGCTGCGCTTGGGCTTGGCCGGCGCCGCCTCGGGGGCTTCCTCTGCGGCAACGGCAACGGCGACAGGCTCCGGCGCTGCGACAGTCTTTGCCGGCGCAACCTTGGCAGGGGCCGGCTCGGCCGCCTTGGCCTTGCTCGGGCGCTTGCGCGGGCCCTTGGGTTTGGCTTCTGCAATTGGCTCGGCTTCGGGCTCTGGTTCCGGCGCCGCGACAGGCTCCGGCGCAACCGCCACATCGGGCACGCCTTCGACATCGGCCTTGCGGCGGCGCGAGCGCTTGGGCTTGGCCGGTGCTTCGTCGGCAACCGGGGCATCGGCCACCGGCGCTGCCACGGCGACAGCTTCGACCGCCACATCCGCGGCTGCGTCGCGCGGCGCGCTATCGCGCTTGCCGCGGCGGCCACGCCGGCGGCGCTTGCGATCGCCGCGCTCGCGGTTGCCGCGGGCTTCGGTCTCGTCGGGCGTCTCGCCTTCGCGTGCCACCACCGGCGTGTCCTCGACCTCGTCGCCGGCTTCGGCGGGCACCGCGTCGGTCACTTCGGTGGTGTCGGTGCCGGCCTCGTCGCGGCCATCCTTGTCACGGCCACTGCGGCGGCGGCG
>JANOCM010000665.1:0-3335 GCA_031412175.1 Alphaproteobacteria bacterium | reverse complement strand
GTCATCGCCGATTCCCCGCGCCTGCCGGTATGAATCCGAACCCTTCTGGGTCAATGCGCAGGGCTTTCGCACCCGCCAGCCGAATCGCTATCTCGACCAGATCGGCCTCGACAATTTCGAAAAGCGCGCGCTGACCAGGGTCGCGATCGTCATCCCGATCCACCTGCCGTTCGGGCAGATCGGCGCCGTCAGCTACAACTGCAAGGACAAGCTGCGCGAGGACCTGTCGGCCGAATATGAGGCGCATGCCGACTACCTCGGCATCATCACCCATCGTTTCGTCGCCGGCTATGTGAAGGCGCACCGTACCCGGCAATGGCTGCCGAGCGATTGCCAGTTGACCAAGCGCGAAGTCGAATGCCTGCGCTGGGCCAGCATCGGCAAGACCGACAAGGAAATCAGCCTGATCCTGGCGCGCAGCCATGCAACGGTGCGGTTCCATATCCAGAATGCCGGGGAAAAGCTCGACGCGGTGAATCGCAGCCAGACGATCTTCAAGGCGGCGCAGCTGGGGTATCTGGGGGCGGCGGCGTAGCGCGAAAGCAGCTTGTCACCCCGGCGTAGGCCGGGGCCCATAAACCACAACCTTGCCTACGCGAGCGCGCAACTGCCGACGGCCGGTGATTCATGGGCCCCGGCCTACGCCGGGGTGACATTTGCTATCGCGTTCCCTGCCCGCCCCCATTCATTGCAGCGCAACCCCGCGGCGCGCATTGAAGCGTCATGAAGATCCTCCTCCTCGCCCTCGCCATTGCGGCACCCGCCACCGCGGCGCCGCTCGACGATGTCGCCGCCTCATTGAAGGCCACCACCAGCCTCGCCGCCGATTTCACCCAGACCGGCGCCGATGGCCGGGTGCTGACCGGGCGGATGATCCTCGCCCGCCCCGGCAAGATCCGGTTCCAGTATGACAAGGCCAAGCTGTTGATTGTCGGCAACGGCCGCACGCTGACCTTCGTCGACTATGCGGTGAACCAGGTCTCGCAATGGCCGGTGAAATCGACGCCGCTCGGCATATTGCTGTCGTCGGAGCCCGATCTGTCACGCGTGGCAAAGATTGTCCAATCGGATGGTGCCCGCGTTATCGTCGAGGCGCGCGACCCGAAACGCCCCGAATTCGGCACGCTGTCGATCGCCTTCACGCGTGATTCGGCGGCCCCCGGCGGGCTGGCGCTGAAGGGTTGGACAGCGCGCGACGCCCAGGGCGGCATCAGCACGGTGCAGCTGTTCGGGCCGAAGTATAATGCCGACCTGTCGAAGGCCGATTTCGGCTTCCGCGATCCGCGCCGCCCGGTGACGCGCGGCTAAGCCGGCATCACGCTGATATGGAGCATATGTGCGCACGCTTTCCTGTCTTTGCGGTCAGGTCCGGGTCGAACTGGACAAGCGGCCCGACTATATCCACGAATGCAACTGCACGCTGTGCAGCAAGACGGGCGCGCGCTGGAGCTATCTTCATCCGTCGGAGGTGCGCGTTGCTGGTGCCACAGCGGGATTTATCCGGACCGACAAGGACAATCCGGCGGCGGACGTCCGGTTCTGCCCGAAATGCGGATCGACAACCCATTTCAATCTGACAGACAGTGCAAGGGCCCAGTTCGGAAACACGATGATGGGCATCAACATGTTGTTGGCGGACGAGCGCGACCTTGCCGGGTTGGAGCTGCGGTTTCCCGATGGCCGAGCCTGGCAGGGCGAAGGCGACTTCGCTTATGTCCGTCAAGCTCGCATCATTGGACAATAGGCCCTAGTTCGTCGCGCGCAGCAACTCGCGCGCCGTGATCATTCGCATCACCTCGTTGGTGCCTTCGAGGATCTGGTGGACGCGCAGGTCGCGGAACAGCCGTTCGACCGGGAAGTCCATCAGATAGCCATAGCCGCCGTGCAGCTGCAGCGCGCGATCGGCGACGGTCATGCCGGTATCGGTCGCCAGCCGCTTGGCCATCGCGGCAAAGCGCGTCTTGTCGGGGGCATTGGCGCTGACTTTTGCTGCGGCTTGGTAGAGCAGCGCGCGGGCGGCGGCGAGTTCAGTTTCCATGTCGGCGAGCTTGAATTGTGTCGCCTGGAAATCGGTGATCGCCTTGCCGAACTGGGTGCGCTGGCGGGCATAGCCGATGGCCTCGTCCAACGCGCGCTGGCCGCCGCCGAGGCTGCAGGCGCCGATGTTGAGCCGGCCGCCGTCGAGGCCGGCCATGGCGATGGCAAAGCCCTGGCCTTCGGCGCCGACGATGTTGGCCACCGGCACGCGGACATTGTCGAAATTGACCTGCGCCGTCGGCTGCGAATGCCAGCCCAGTTTGCGTTCGGGCGCGCCGAAGCTGACGCCGGGCATGTCCTTTTCGATGACGAGGCACGAAATGCCCTTGGGGCCATCCTCGCCGGTGCGAACCATCGTCACATAGATGTCGTTGACGCCGCCGCCCGAAATGAACGCCTTTGACCCGGTGACGATATAATCATCGCCATCGCGCACCGCGCGGGTCTTCAGCGCCGCCGCGTCGGAGCCGGAACTCGGCTCGGTCAGGCAATAGCTGGCGATGTGCTCCATGGTGACCAGCCGGGGCAGGTATTTCGCCTGTACCGGCGTCGCGCCATAGGCATCGATCATCCACGCCGCCATGTTGTGAATCGAGATGAAGGCGCTGGTCGATGGGCAGCCATAGGCCATCGCCTCCATGATCAGCGCCGCTTCCAGTCGGCCCAGCCCGATGCCGCCATTGGTTTCGGAGACATAGATGGCGGCAAAGCCCAGTTCGGCAGCGGCCTGGATCGTCGCCTTGGGATAGATGTGCTTTTCGTCCCATTCGGCGGCGTGCGGCGTGATGCGATCGGCGGTAAAGCGCCGGGCCGCTTCCTGGATGGCGCGCTGGTCGTCGGTCAGGTCGAATTGCATGGGCGGGCTCCTGCCGCCGCTGGTAAGCCAGCCGGGCTGCGGGTCAAGCCCGGGATGACAGCGGCGGTCGTTTCGGGCATTGCCGGGGCATGACCTTGACCCCATCCGAACTCGTCGACCAGCTGGCGGCGATCCATGCCGAATCGACCGCAGCGTTGCGCGCCGCGCTCAAGACCTATCTCGACGACGGTGTCACCCCCGATCCCGCGGCGCGGGTGCGCGGCGACTGGGCCTATCCCGAATTGCGGCTGAGCTATTCGGGCGCCCGCAACGGGGCCCGGCCGATCCGCGCCTTTGCCCGGCTCAACCGCCCCGGCAGCTATGCGACGACGGTGACGCGGCCCGAAATGTACCGCGCCTACCTCATCGAGCAGCTCGAACTGATCATGGCCGATTACGAGGTGACGATCAGCACCGGCCGGTCGGAGGTGGAGATTCCCTA
>JANOCM010000664.1:0-2613 GCA_031412175.1 Alphaproteobacteria bacterium | reverse complement strand
CATCATCGAGATCAAGGCCGTTGCCCGCGATCCCGGCAGCCGCGCCAAGATCGGCGTGATCAGCCGCGATTCGTCGATCGATCCGGTCGGCGCCTGCGTCGGCATGAAGGGCAGCCGCGTCCAGGCCGTCGTGCAGGAACTCCAGGGCGAAAAGATCGATATCATTCCGTGGTCGCCCGATGTCGCGACCTTTGTCGTCAACGCGCTGCAGCCCGCCGAGGTCAGCAAGGTGGTGATGGACGAGGAAGACAATCGCATCGATGTCGTCGTGCCCGACGACCAGTTGTCGCTCGCCATCGGCCGCCGCGGCCAGAATGTCCGTCTCGCCAGCCAGCTGACCGGCCGCCAGATCGACATCATGACCGAAGCCGACGAATCGGAGCGTCGCCAGAAGGAATTCACCGAGAAATCGGCGATGTTCGAAAGCGAGCTCGATGTCGACGAGACGTTGGCGCAGCTGCTGGTCGCCGAAGGCTTCAGCGAGCTCGAGGAAGTCGCTTATGTCGACCTTTCCGAAATCGCCGCGATCGAAGGCTTCGACGAAGACCTTGGCGGCGAGCTGCAGAAGCGCGCCATCGAAGCGCTCGAGCGCCGCGAGGCCGCTGCCCGCGAGGAGCGCACCACGCTGGGCGTCGAGGACGATGTCGCCGCGATCGAAGGGCTGACCGAAGCGATGCTCGTCGCGCTCGGCAAGAAGGGCATCAAGACGCTCGACGATCTGGGCGATCTCGCCACCGACGAGCTGGTGTCGAAGAACATCGGCGTGCTGCGCGATTTCGGCCTGTCGGAAGACGACGGCAACCGCATCATCATGGCCGCGCGCGCGCACTGGTTCGAAGATGAAACCACCGCCGGGGAGGACGCACCCGCGGATGGAACACGATGAGCATCTGACGGCCGACAGTTCCGGCGACCCTGGCCCGCTGCCTGACGCAGCGGGGCCCGAGCGTCGTTGTATCCTGACCCAGGCGCACGGACCCCGTGCGGCGCTGATCCGCCTTGCCGTCGGCCCCGACCAGCAGGTTGCGCCCGATTTCGCCGGCAAGCTGCCGGGGCGCGGCGCGTGGATCGTCGCCGACCGCACGGTGCTCGATGCCGCGATGGCGAAGGGCAAATTGAAGGGTGCACTCGCCCGCGCCTTCAAATCCAACGCGCTCAAGCTGCCCGACGACCTCGCCGACCAGATCGCGGCGGGACTCGAACGCCGCGCGCTCGATCGGTTGGGGTTGGAAAATCGCGCCGGCAACCTCATCTGGGGGCATGAACGCATCGGCGAAGCGATCATCAAGGGCAAGATCCGGCTGTTGATCCACGCCGGCGATGCGCGCCCCGATGGTGTCGGCAAGCTGGAGGCAAAGCGCCGCGGCGCCTCGCCGGCCACGAAATCCATCGTGTTGCCGGTGGGCCGGGACCAATTGTCGATGGCCCTTGGCCGCGAGAATGTTGTACACGCCGCCATATCCGACGCCGCCAGCGCCGCGCGGGTGATGCAGGCGCTGGAACGCTGGGCCGCCTTCAATGGTGGCCAGGTGCACCAGGCCGACGAAGACGACGACGAAGCACAGGCAATGCCGGCAGTTGCCGACACGGCCGCTGAAAGGCATTAGGCACGACTTGATGAGTGACGACAACAAACCAAAGCTCGGCATGCGAGCCCCCCTCGGCCTGAACAAGGCCGTCGAAGTGGGCAAGGTGAAACAGAGCTTCAGCCATGGCCGCACCAAGCAGGTGGTCGTGGAAGTGAAGCGTGCGCGCGTCCTGCATCGCCCGGGCGATCCCGCGCCGGTGGAAACCCCACCGCCGGCCCCGGTCGTCGCAACGCCCGCGCCGGCCCCGGTGGCCCCGCCCGTCGCGGCACCCGTCGCCCGTGCTCCGGAACCCCAGCCGGCCCCGCCTGCGGCTGTCACGCCGGTCGCCGCCCCGGTCGAGGCTGCACCTGCCGCGCCGGCGCGCACCGTACCGCCGCCGGTGATGTTCCGTCCCGTCGAGCGCCAGGCGCCGCCGCAACCCAAGGCGCCCGAGCCGGCGCCGGTGGCAGCACCTGTCGAAGCCAAGGTCGAAGCGCCGGCCGCACCGGTATCACCGGCGCCGGCGCCCGCCGCTGCACGCCCCGCCTCCAAGCCGCCGGTGCGCCCGCCGGTTCAGGAACAGCGCCGCCCCGCCGCCACCGACCTGATGACCCGGCAGGAGCGCCAGGCGCTGCTGCTGCGCCAGGCCGAGGAAGACCGGCTGCGGTCATCCGAGGAAGCCCGCATCCGCGAGGAAGCCGCCCGCGCCGAAGCTGCCGAAGCCGAGCGCCTGCGGCTCGAGGAAAAGCGCCTGCGCGAGGAAGAAATCGCGACGCGCCCCGATCCTGTCGCATCCGACACGCCGCAGACGCTTGTCGAACTCGACGAGGAAGAAGAACGCCTGCGCGTCCGCGCGCTGCCGGGCCGCAAGCCCGATCTCGCTGCCAAGCCGGCGCGGCTGCGACTGGGCGACGATCGCCGCCAGTCGGGCAAGCTGACCGTCACCAAGGCGCTCGATTCGGATGACAGCGTCCGCACCCGTTCGCTCGCGGCCTTGCGCCGTTCGCGCGAGAAGGAACGCGGCCGGCTGGGTTCGCAGGCCAAG
>JANOCM010000663.1:0-2178 GCA_031412175.1 Alphaproteobacteria bacterium | reverse complement strand
GCGCGACATGGTGCAGAACCACATGCTGCAACTCCTTGCGCTGGTTGCGATGGAGCCGCCGGCGCGCTTCGTCCCGACGAGCGTGCGCGATGAAAAGGTCAAGGTGCTGCGTTCCCTGCGCCCTATCGACCGCGCGACCGTCGAAGCGCACAGCGTTCGCGGCCAATACACCGCGGGCGCGGTCGCCGGCCAGCCGGTCGCGGGCTATGCCGATGAGCTGGGCAGCGCCTCGCAGACCGAAACCTTCGTCGCCTTGAAGGCGCATGTCGATAACTGGCGCTGGCAGGGCGTGCCGTTTTATCTTCGCACCGGCAAGCGCCTGCCCGAGCGCGTGAGCGAGATCATCGTCCAGTTCAAACCCGTGCCACATTCGATGTTCGGCGACGTGCATCTGCAGGCCAACAAGCTGATCATCAGCCTGCAGCCCGACGAGAATATCGGCCTGACGATGATGGCCAAGGCGCCGGGGCTCGACCGCGAAGGGCTGAAGCTGCGCTCGGTGCCGCTCGATATCGGGCTCGCCAACGCCTTTGCCGATGTCCGCCGCCGCATCGCCTATGAACGCCTGCTTCTCGACCTGGTCGAAGGCAAGCAGACGCTGTTCGTGCGCCGCGACGAGGTCGAAGCGCAATGGACCTGGATCGATGCGATTCGCAGCGGTTGGGAGGCGACGGGCATGGCGCCCAAACCTTATGCCGCCGGCAACTGGGGCCCCAGCGCCGCGATCGCGCTGACCGAGCGCGACAGGGTGACCTGGCATGATTAGAAGGTCCACTGCTCCTCCCCCTCAGGGGGGAGGCGACTCGCGCGCCTTCGCGCGGCGGGTGGGGGTGAGTCTTTTTCGGCCGCAGAGACTTACCCCCACCCGGGCCGGCTGCGCCGTCTCTCGCCTCCCCCCTGAGGGGGATGAAAGATGACAACCAGCATCGTCGCTGCCGATATCGGCGGCACCCACGCCCGCTTCGCCATCGCCGAAATCGCCGCCGGCCGCGTCACCAGCCTCGGCGCCGAAACTGTCATGCGCGCCGCCGATCACGCCAGCCTGCAAACTGCGTGGGAGGCCTTTGCCGCCCTCCACGCCGCCCCGCTGCCCCGCGCCGCCGCCATCGCCGTTGCCTGCCCGGTGACCGGCGACGTCCTCAAGCTGACCAACAACCCCTGGATCATCCGCCCGGCGCTGATCGGTGAAAAGCTGGGCGTCGACCGCCATATCCTCGTCAACGACTTCGAAGCCGTCGCCCATGCCGTCGCGCAAAGTCCGGACGACCATTTCCGCACCCTCTGCGGCCCTGACACGCCGCTGCCCACCACCGGCGTCATCACCATCGTCGGCCCCGGCACCGGCATGGGCGTCGCGCAGCTGCTCCACACTCCGCACGGCTATCACGTCGTCCCCACCGAAGGCGGCCATGTCGATTTTGCCCCCGTGGACAGCATCGAGGACGCCATTCTCGCCGGCGTCCGCAAGTCCCACGCCCGCGTCTCGGCCGAACGTATCGTCTCGGGCCCCGGCCTTGCCGCCATCCATGCGGCACTCGCCGCCATCGAGGGCCGCGCCGTGCTGGCGGAAGGCGACAAGGCGCTGTGGCAGGCCGCACTCGAAGGCTCCGACAGCCTCGCCGCCGCCGCGCTCGACCGCTTTTGCCTGGCGCTCGGCAGCTTCGCCGGCAACACCGCGCTTTCGCACGGCGCGGCCGGCGTCGTCATCGCGGGCGGCCTCGGGCTGCGCCTCGCCGATCACCTGCCGCGCTCGGGCTTTCGCCAGCGCTTCAGCGCCAAGGGCCGCTTCGAGGCGATGATGAACGCCCTGCCGGTCAAGCTCATCACCCATCCGCAGCCCGGCCTCTACGGCGCCGCGGCGGCCTTTGCAAAGGCCCATCCATGATCGACATCGCCGCGTTGATGCGCACTGCCCCGGTCATCCCGGTCCTCGTTGTCGATGATGTCGCCCATGCACGGCCGCTGGCGGAGGCGCTCGTTGCCGGCGGGCTCCCATTGCTCGAAGTGACGCTACGCACCCCGGCGGCGCTCGCCGTCATCGCCGAAATGGCGAGGGTGCCCGGCGCCATCGTCGGCGCCGGCACCGTCCTCAATCCTGCCGACCTCGCCGCCGCCCTCGATGCCGGCGCGCAGTTCATCGTCTCTCCCGGCCTCACCGAGCCGCTGGCGCGCGCCGCA
>JANOCM010000662.1:0-2260 GCA_031412175.1 Alphaproteobacteria bacterium | reverse complement strand
TTCGCTACCGCTTCTGATGAAATTATCCCCCGTGCCGGTGGCGCGGGGGACATTTCTTCGGCACAGCTATCGGCGTGACTCCGCTTGAAGCCATCGCCGCGCTGTTCGGCCTCATCAATATCGTCCTCATCGCGCGGCGATCGCTGCTGAACTATCCGTTCGGCGTGGTGACGGTCTGCCTGTATTTCATCGTGTTCTGGCAGGCGCGCCTGTACAGCGCTGCCGGCCTGCAGGTGTTTTTCCTCGCCGCCCAACTGTACGGCTGGTGGTATTGGCGGCGCGCGCTTGTCGATGTCACCGCGCCTGTCCCGGTCCGCACCCTGCAGCCGCAATCGGTGCTGCTGGCGGCTGTCGCGGGCCTTTGCGGCACGGCGCTGCTCGGATTGGTGATGAGCCGCCATACCGACGCTGCAGCCCCCTGGCTCGATGCCGGCAATGCCGCCTGGTCGATGGTCGCCCAGATCCTGACCGATCGCCGCCATGTCGAAAGCTGGCCGTTATGGATCGCCATCAACGTGTTTTCGGTCTGGCTCTATGCGAGCCAGGGCCTGCTGGCGACCGCCGGACTCTACGCCGTCTATCTTTGCATTGCCTGCTGGGGCTGGGACAGCTGGCGCCGGGCAGCGCGATAGCGACATGAAGCGTGTCTGTCTTACCGGTGTCGAAAGCACCGGAAAATCAACGCTGGCACCGGAACTGGCGGCGCAGTTCGGCGGTGTCGTGATGACCGAATATGGCCGGTCGTGGGCTGAAACGTTGGGCACGGATTTCACCGTCGCCGCGCTGCGCGACATCGCCGACGGCCATCTTGCGGCACTGCGCCAGCTCGAGGCCGAAAGGCCCGCGCTGATCGTCGAAGATACCGACATCGTCATGACCAGCGCCTGGGCCCGGATGTTGCACGGCCGTCGCGACCCGCTGCTCAGCGCCATCAAGGCGAATGCCGATCTCTACCTGCTGTTCAACCCCGATACGCCATGGATCGACGATGGCACGCGGCAATTCGGCGGCGCGGCGCGAACCAAATTTCACCGCATCATTGCCGATGAGTTGTCGATGCGCGGCATCACCCCGGTGATCATCGCTGGCGACTGGGACCAGCGCCGCGCCGCGGCCGAAGCCGCGATCACCATGCTGCTGGCGCGCTAAGGTTGCATCACCGCGCCGCGCGCGCCAAAGCAGCGGCATGGCCAATATCCTCCTTACCGGCGCCTCGCGCGGCATCGGCGCTGCCACCCGCCACGCCCTGATCGCTGCCGGGCATCTGGTTGTCGGCCAGAGCACTGCCGGCGGTGACGGCCTGATCGCCAGCGATTTCGCCCTGCCCTGCGCCGCAGACGCCTTGTGGGCGACCGCGATCGAGCAAGCCGGCGGCCGCATCGACGTGCTGGTCAACAATGCCGGGGTGTTCGAAGCCGCCGATATTGCCGACGCCGACGCCTTTGCCGCGACCTGGGCGCGTAGTCACGCCATCAACCTGCAGTCCGCTGCCGATTTGTGCCGACACGCAGTGCTGCACTTCCTGGCTCATGGTGGTGGCCGCATCATCAACGTCGCCAGCCGCGCCGGCCATCGCGGCGACAGCCCGCAGCATTGGCACTATGCGGCGGCCAAGGCCGGCATGATCGCGATGACCAAGACCATCGCCCGCGGCTATGCCCGCGATGGCATCCTGGCCTTTGCGGTAGCACCAGGCTTCACGATGACCGGCATGGCAGAAGAGTATCTCGCCAGCCGCGGCGGCGACAAGCTGCTCGCCGACATTCCGCTCGGCAAGGTCGCAAGGCCAGAGGAAGTCGCCGAGGCCATCCGGTGGCTCGCAACCGATGCGCCGGCCTCGCTGACCGGCAGCACGCTCGACATCAACGGCGCCAGCTATGTCCGATAGCGGCTGGGCGCTGACACTCGCCTGCAATCGCGCTGATGCCGAGGCGATGCCCGAGATCGGTGATGTGTTCCCCGATCTCGCCGACCCGCCGACGCTCAATGTCGAGGAACCCGATCCCGACCAACCCGACGCCTGGGTGATGACCGCCTATTTCGCCAGCGAGCCCGATCCGGCGCTAGTCGCCCGCATCGTCGCGCTGTTCCCGGCGGCACGTAACGTGCAGGTCGCCCCCCTGCCCGACGCCGACTGGACGACACTATCGCAACGCGGGCTCGAGCCGGTGCGCGCCGGGCGCTTCGTCGTCCACACCGCTGCCCATGCCGATGCGGTGCGGATCGGCGACATCGGCATCGCCATCGAGGCCGGGCTGGC
>JANOCM010000661.1:0-2031 GCA_031412175.1 Alphaproteobacteria bacterium | reverse complement strand
GGCCGTTAACCGCAAGTGTGGCAACCCTGCGGCCGTAGCTGGGGGCATGAGCCAGAAGGAGGACGCAGTGATCGAAGGCATTGGCAGGGGCCAGCCGCCCCGCGCGGTGTCGGCCGGCAACGAGGCACCGCGCAGCGGCGGCGTCGAACCAGCCCCGCGCCTCGCGGTCGCCGGCAAGGTGCGGACGGAATCGCCGTCGGCGCTGTCGGGCATCGCCGCCGACCTCGCGGCCAAGCCGCCGGTCGATGTCGCCAAGGTCGAACGGCTGCGCGCCGCGATCATCAGCGGCGACTATCGCGCCGATCCCGATGCGATTGCCGCGGCGATGATCGCGCTCGAAACGGTGCCGCCAAAGGCGTGATGCCGTGGCTGGCGACGCAAGCTATGATGGCGGCAACAGCTTCATCCGGCTGATCGACGCGATCCGCGCCGAAATCGCCGCGCTGGAGGCCGAGGATGCACCGCGCATCGAGGCGGCGACCGCCGGCAAGCTGGCGGCGCTGCAGGCCGTCGAGACCGATATCGCCGGCGGCACGCCGCCGCAGCGCGAATTGCTGGCGCAGGCGCGCGACCTCAATGCCGAGGCGGCGTTGCGGGCGCGCGCCAAGATGCTGGGCGTCGAGCGCCGACTGGCCGCGATTTCGACATCGGCGGGGCGACCGGCAGCGCTGGTTTACGGGCGCAACGGCCGCTGGGCGTGACGACGCCTGTGATGGTTAACAAATAATAAAGACATAGTATTGAATTGGTTGACTTTTGCCGACAAATTTGCATTCTGGCACCGCATCGCCGCGAGGGGCGGTACGGGGGCCAGAGCATGAATTTCAAGACACTGACTACTGCGGCTGTTTTTGCGGTGCTGGCGGTTGCCACGCCGGCGATGGCCGATATCGACACGACGGGAACGGGTGAAGATACAGATAACATTACCGAATTCGGCTCGGTCAACACTGCCACCTATGGGCAGTTGTTCACGCCGACGGCGGGTTCGACCGGCCTCGCCAGCTTTTCGATGTTCCTGCGCGGCCGTGCCGGTGGCGAAGGCACGCTCGACCTGCGCGGCTATCTCGCCACCTGGGACGGTTTGAAGGCCGGGACGTTGCTATACAGCAGCGACACCCGGACGATGAACGCCGCCGGCGACCTGCAGCAATTCGTGTTCACGCCGGCTGACCTGATCAGCGTCAGTGACGGCCAGCAATATGTCGCGTTTCTCAGCGTTTCGGATCTCGGCGTGCAGCCGCAAAGCACGTTCGGTATGCCGTTCGGCCCGGACAGCATCCCGGGCGCGTTCGTGTTCCGGAACAATGGCACCGATTTCGGCGATCTGTTTGCTAACGCCTGGCAGCAGGGTTTTGCCGATTTCGATGATGTGCATTTCACCGCCGATTTCATCGGTGCCGTGCCGGAACCGGCGAGTTGGGCGCTGATGATCGGCGGGTTCGGGCTGGTCGGTGCTGCCATGCGTCGCCAGCGGGTCGCCGCTACCGCCTGATTTCGCCGCTTTGCGTGACACAAGGGCCGTCCGGCGTTGCCGGGCGGCCCGTTTCATATGCCGAAACGGCGGCTGATGGCGCCGAAATGGCAGCAATGCTGCCACCGCTTGGCACATGCCTTGCAAGGCCTGGCGTGACGGCCGGCATCGTGCCCGCCGCACGGCAAGGAACGGCGGGCGATGGCGGGGCTGGCGGCGATCGAGGCGATGACGGCGCGCGCCACTGCCGCCGTGCGCAGCGCCGCCGCCCGCACCGGCACCGATTTTTCCTATCTGCTGGCGCAGGCGCGGCTTGAATCGGGGCTGAATCCGGCCGCAAAGGCAAGGACCTCGAGCGCCAGCGGGCTGTTCCAGTTTACCGCATCAACTTGGCTCGACACGGTGCGCAAGCACGGCGCCGAACATGGCCTCGCCTGGGCCGCCGATGCCATCACCAGCGGCGCCGCGCGCAGCGGCAGCGCGGCACGGGCGACGATCCTGGCGCTGCGCGACAATGCCGATGCCGCAGCGCTGATGGCGGGCGAATTCGCCGCCGA
>JANOCM010000660.1:0-1514 GCA_031412175.1 Alphaproteobacteria bacterium | reverse complement strand
GCCGGGCAGCGGGTGGGGCTGGTCGGGCGGTCGGGATCGGGCAAGACGACCTTCGTCAAGTTGATCCAGCGGCTCTACGAGGTGACCGATGGCCGACTGACGATCGACGGCCGCGACGTTGCCATGGCGACGCAGGAATCGCTGCGCCGGCAGATCGCCATCGTGCCGCAGGAACCGATATTGTTCCACCGCAGCCTTGCCGAAAACATCGCCTATGCCCGGCCCGACGCCAGCCTTGCCGAGATCGAGGCGGCGGCGCGGCTGGCCAATGCGCATGATTTCATCGCGAAGCTGCCCAAGGGCTATGCGACGCCGGTCGGCGAACGCGGCGTCAAGCTGTCGGGCGGCGAGCGGCAGCGGGTCGCCCTTGCAAGAGCCTTCCTTGCCGATGCGCCGATCCTGATCCTCGACGAAGCGACGTCGAGCCTCGATTCGGAAAGCGAGAGCCTGATCGCCCAGGCGATGGAGCGGTTGCTTGTCGGCCGCACCTCGATCGTCATCGCGCACCGGCTGTCGACGGTCAGGAATCTCGATCGCATCTTGGTGTTCGACCACGGCAAGATCGTCGAGGACGGGACGCACGACGGCCTGCTGTTGCGCGAAGATGGTCACTACCGCCGGCTGTTCGACCATCAGGAGGGCAACATCATCGCGCTGGCGGCGGAATAGTCTGGCTACCTGATCTTCGCCGCCAGCCATTTCGCCGCCTGCCCGGGCGTCTGCTTGTCGGTGTCGCGGTCGGCCTGCCAGTTCGCTTCGCGCATGGTTTCAACAGGGATCCTGCCGGCGAGGCTGGCCAGCTTCGCGGCAAGATCGGGCCGGCGCGGGCCGACGAGCAGCAGTGCATCATAGGCCGGCAGCGCGCTGCGCGGATCGGTGAGCAGCACCAGGTCTTCGGCGGCGATGCGGCCGTCCGATGAGAACGCCGTGATGACATCAGCGTCGCCACCGCTGAGCGCGCGGACCATCAGTGTCGGCGTATAGGCGGTAAGCGCCTTGAATTTGAGGCCATAGACGCGCTGCAGCGCCGCCCATTCGGGGCGCTGCTGGAATTCGATGTCGGTGGCGAGGCGCAGGCCGGGGGCGGCGCGCGCGAGATCGGCGAGGCTGGTGACGCCGCGCCGCGCGGCGGTGTCGCGTTGCATCGCCAGCGCATAGGCGTTTTCGAAACCCAGCGAGGCCGCCACCTGCACCTGATGCCGCGCCGGGAGTTCGCGGCGCAGCGTCGCGAGCATCTCTGCGCGCGATACCGCATCGCTGCGGTGGAGGACGGCGTCCCACAGCGTGCCCGAATAATCGACATAGACATCGATGTCGCCGGCGGCGAGCGCGCGGAACGCCACCGCCGAGCCGAGGCCCGATCGCACCGTCGCCGGCACGCCTTGCGCGCGCAACTGCTCGGCGATGAGTTCGGCGAGGATATATTGTTCGGAAAAGTTCTTGGCGCCGACGACGACCGGTCGTGACGCGCTGGCCGGTGGCCGCGCGCTCGCCTGCCAGCCGATGACGCCGGC
>JANOCM010000659.1:0-9567 GCA_031412175.1 Alphaproteobacteria bacterium | reverse complement strand
GTCGGCACCACCGCCGTCGCCACCCAGGCCGCGCTGATCTGGGCACCAACGCAAAGCGTCTGCCTCATCGATCTCGATCTGCAGTTCGGCAATGCGGCGCTGTATCTCAACCTGAAACCGCAGCTGACCTTGGCCGACCTGCTCGACGCCGGCGACCGCCTGGATGGCGAATTCCTGCGCTCGGTCGCCGAAAAGCATCCCTCCGGGCTCAGCGTCGTCGCCAGCCCGCGCGACATGATGCCGTTGGATGCGCTGACGCCTGAATTCGTCGAACGGCTGCTCGATCTCGCGGCACAGTCCTATGACGTCGTGCTGGTCGATCTGCCCGGCGCCTGGATCAGCTGGTCGTTGAGCGCGTTGCAGAAATCCGATGCCATCTGCCTGATCGCCGGGCTGACCGTTCCCGGCGTCCACCAGGCGCGGCGCCAGCTCGAAGTGCTGGAAGCCAATGACCTCGGCGATCGGGTGCGGCTGGTGCTCAACCGCATCGTTTCGCCGATGTTCGGCAAGGCGGATCTATCGGAGGCCGAGAAGGTGCTGCGGCGCAAGGTGAATTTTCCCGTCGCCAACGACTATCCGACGATCAGCAACGCCATCGACGAAGGCAAGTTCATCGGGTCGATCAAGGTCAAATCCCGCATCGAAAAAGACATGCGCGCCATGGTTGCCGAACTGAGCACCATGATCGGCGCTGAACAGGCGGCCAAACGATGATCTGGCCGACCAAAAGAGGTACGACGACCCCGTCGGGCGCACCGGCCGGAGCCAGTGGCATCACAACGATGCCGCAAAAGCCCGTAGAGGCGGCTCCGGCCGAACCGCCGCCACCACCAAAGCCGGCGGCGCCAACCCGGCCGGCGGCACTCGATACCCAGCGGCTCGATCGCTATACCGATCTCAAGGTCACGCTGCACCAGAAGCTGATCGAGCGCATCAATCTCGCCGCGCTCGAAACGATGAGCCGCGAGCAGGTCGGGCGCGATATCGGCGATATCGTCACCGACATGTTGAAGGAGATCAACCACGCGCTCAACCTGACCGAGCGGCGCCAGCTGGTCGAAGACATTCTCGATGAACTGCTCGGCCTCGGCCCGCTCGAGCCGTTGCTCAAGGACCCGACCATTTCCGACATCATGGTCAACTCGGCGACGATGGTGTTCATCGAACGGCGCGGTAAGATCGAGGAAGTCGGCACGCGCTTCGCGAACGACGCGCATCTGCTGCGCATCATCGGCAAGATGGTCAGCCGTGTCGGCCGCCGCGTCGATGAATCGTCGCCGATGGTCGATGCCCGCCTTGCCGACGGCAGCCGCATCAATGCCATCATTCCGCCACTGGCACTGGATGGCCCGGTGCTGTCGATCCGCAAATTCTCCAAAGTGCCGATCGACATGGACAAGCTTGTCGGTCTTGGCTCGATGCCGGCCGAGTGCGCCGAGGTGCTGCGCGGCGTCGTCGCCAGCCGCCGCAACGTGCTGATCGCCGGCGGCACCGGTTCGGGCAAGACGACGATGCTCAACGCGATGTCGGCCTCGATCGATTCGCACGAACGCGTCGTGACCATCGAGGATTCGGCGGAACTGCAGTTGCAGCAGCGCCACGTCGTGCGGCTCGAAACCCGCCCGGCCAACATCGAGGGCCGCGGCGAGGTCAATCAGCGCGACCTCGTCAAGAATGCGCTGCGGATGCGGCCGGACCGCGTCATCCTGGGCGAAATCCGCTCCGGCGAAGCCTTTGACATGTTGCAAGCGATGAACACCGGCCACGACGGATCGATGACCACCGTGCACGCCAACACACCGCGCGACGCGCTGAGCCGTGTCGAGCAGATGATCGGCATGAGCGGCATCGATATCTCGCCGAAATCGGCGCGTGCCCAGATCGCATCCGCCATTCATGTCGTTCTGCAGCTCGAACGGCTCAGCGACGGCCGTCGCAAGCTGACCTCGATTGCCGAGGTGACCGGCATGGAGGGCGAGATCATCCTGATGCAGGAAATCTTCAAATTCGTGCGCGAAGGCCTTGGCCCCAATGGCGAGGTGCTGGGCGAGATGCGGCCGATGGGCATCCGGCCGAAGTTCATGGAAGTGCTCAACGCCCGCGGCATCCATCTGCCGTCGAGCCTGTTCGATCCCTATCGCCCAAAGACACCCGCATGAGCGCCTATTTCGATCCCCTGCTGATCTTCTACGCCGTCGTCTTCCTGGCGGTGGTGCTGCTGATCGAAGGCACCTTCATCTATTGGCGTGACGTCAAGGGCCCGCAGTCGCGCGTCAGCAAGCGCATGCAGCTGCTCGCCGCCGGCGCCACCAATTCCGAAATCCTCGCCAGCCTGCGGCGCGATACGTCGAATGCTTCGGCATCGATCCTGCCGGGGCTGGTCGCCTATCTCGAAAACCGGTTGAGCCAGGCCGGCATGAAGGTTTCTGTCGGCCGGCTGCTGACCATCATGATCTCGACGACGGTTACCGTCGGCGTGCTGTTCCCGATCGTCGGCGGCATTGTCGGCCAGATCCAGTCGTTCGCGGCCGTCCTGCTGCTGGTCATCTTTGCCATCGGCATCGGCATCGTGTTGCCGCTGATGTACATCAATGTCCGCGCCACCAAGCGCATCAAGCTGTTCGAGGCGCAATTCCCGACAGCGCTGGATATCTTCGTGCGCGGGCTGCGCGCCGGCTATCCGGTTACCAGCGCCCTCGAATTGCTGGTGACCGAGGTGCCCGATCCCATTTCGTCGGAATTCGGCCTGGTGGTTGCCGAAATGAACTACGGCTATAATCTCCGCGATGCACTGACCAACCTGTCGAACCGGGTGCAGACGCAGGACATCCAGATGTTCGTCGTCTCGGTTGCCATCCAATCTGAAACCGGCGGTAGCCTCGCCGATATTCTGCAGGGCCTGTCGCAGGTCATCCGCGACCGGGCGTCGATGGTGCTCAAGGTGCGGGCACTGGCCAGCGAAGGCAAGATGACCGGCATGATGCTGAGCGGCCTTCCGATCTTTGCCTTCATGATGACCTTTGCCGGCACACCGTCCTTCTACCTCGATGTCGTCAACGATCCGTGGTTCATGCCCGCCGTCATCGGCGTATTGTGCATGTACACCTGCGGCATCCTGCTGATGCGCAAGATCGTGGCGATCAAGGTCTGATGCGATGAGTAGCGAACCCGCAACCCTGGTGATCATGGCGATGATCTTCGTCGCCGTCGTGCTGGCGGTGATGGCAGCCGGCACCATGTTCGGCCGCAAGGTCGATATGGCGGCGCGGCTGTCGACAACGGCGTCGAGCCCGGCCGGCGGCGGTGGCGACGCAAGCCTGCGCACCGACCAGACCAAGTCGGTGTGGGCGCGGATGGTGCAGGAGGTCGAAAGCCGCGGCCTGTCGCTGACCGATACCAACGGCGAGGCGCTGACCGAGAGGTTGATGCTTGCCGGGTTCGACCAGGTCTGGGCGGCGCGCGGCTTTGTGCTGCTGCGCACGCTGCTGACCCTGGCGCTGCCCTTGCTGACCATCGGTTTCATTGCCCTGACGGGCAACTGGCCGGCGCCCGAAAACCTGTACATGATCCTTGCCGCTGCAGCGGTTGTCGGGCTGTATCTGCCGAATTTTCTCGTCAATTCGCGCGCTTCGCGCCGGCGCGACGAAATTCTCAATGGTTTCCCGGATACGCTCGACCTGATGCTGGTCTGCGTCGAGGCCGGCCTTGGCATCGATGCAGCGTTCAACCGGGTCGGCACGGAAATCGTCTCGTCACACCCGTTGCTCGCGCGGCTGTTTGCCACCGTCTCGCTGGAATTGCGGGCTGGCCGCACCCGCGAGGTCGCGCTGCGCACACTCGCGCGGCGCACCGCGATCCCGGAAATTGCCGCTTTTGTCACGCTCGTCGTCCAATCGGACCGGCTGGGCGCCAGCATCGGCCAGGCGCTGAAGGTTTATGCCGCCGAAATGCGCGAGGCCCGCCGCATGCGTGCCGAGGAAAAGGCGCATCGCATTCCGGTGCTGCTGTCGATCCCGCTGGTGGTGTTCCTGCTGCCGACCATGCTCGCCGTGCTGCTGATCCCGCCGGTCATCAACATGAAGAACGCGCTTGCCGCCGATTCCGCGCAGACCAGCGTTGCCGTGCCGGGGAACAAATAGCATGCGCCGCACCGAAACCGCGCTCACCGGTGTCGCGATCGGCATGGCGCTGCTCGAGGCAACGTCGGCGCAGGCGCGCCCGGTCGCAACCGAAGGCCTGCGCATCAACGCCCGCAATACGCCGGCGCCGCATGGCGACATGTACCAGACCGGGCGCGCCCTGCTCGCCATCGGCGATGTCACCGGCGCGATGGCGGCCTTCCGCCAGGCGTTGCTCGATTCGCCGCAATCGGTCGACGCATTGAATGGGCTGGGAGTATGCTACGATCGGCTGGGCCGCTACGACATCAGCCGCGGCTATTATGACTCGGCGCTGGCGATCGAGCCCAATTCGGCGCTGGTCCTCAACAATTTCGGCTATTCGCTTTACCTGCAAGCCCAATATGCTGCTGCCATCCCGGTTCTGCAGCGCGCCGCCCAGGCCAACGATCCCGCTGTGGTAGCGGCCAGCCAGCGTGTGCTGGCGATGGTTGCCAGCCAGATGCGCGAAACTGCGGCGCAGACCAGCGCCAGTCAGGCCATTGCCGAAGTCGCGGCGCCGCGCGCCCGGATAGAACTGACATCGAGCGGCGAGCAGCGGCTGGTGGTGGCATCGCCGACGCCGGATCGCGCGCTGGTCGCAGCGCTCGGCGACGACGCGGCCCTGGTGACGATTGCGCAACCCGCCGCCGCTCGCAATGACACACGTCGCACGCGGGTTGCGCCACCGATCGATACCGCGCCCGCTGCCGTACATGTCGCCGGCGAGGCAATCGACCTGTCGAGCACGGCAAACGGCGAACTGCCGACGGTCATCTATCTTTCGAGCAGCACACCGAGCGCCGCCCGCACCATGACCGTGGCCGGGTCAATGGCCGAGACGTCGACGGTATCGCAACAGGCCGATGCCCTAACCGATGGCGCGATAACGGCTGCCACTGGCACAAGCCCGCCTACCGATGCGACAGCAGCACGCGCCACGCCGGCGATGGTCCGGACCGTGGCAAATCAGGCGCCGCGCCTGCGCAACCGTGAACGACCGGTCGAACCGCGCAGGGACGACCCGGCGCCGATTATCGTGCCCGTCGCAGGCGGCGCCAGCCCGCGCAGCCGCGATGGCGCGCCGGCCTGGCTGCTGTCATCACGCCGCACCGATCGCCCGACGGCGGGGCCGCCGGCGGTGATCCGTCCCCGGCGTGGCGGCGATGCGGTTGCGGCTTTCGACAGCGATCTCGTTGAATTGAACCAGTTTGCCAGCCGCATGCGCGGCGAACCCGCGGCCGCCGATCCGGATGCGGATCGCGAGGCAGCGGTGGCGCGGCTAGAGGCCCTGATCGCGCGGATCCGCGCGGCATGACCGATCATCCCGCGGAACGGCGGCCGCGGGATCCGCGCCGCGCCGCGCTGGCCATTGTGATCGCGGTGCTGGCCAGCGGCTTGGCACCTGCGGCGATCTGGGCGAACCCGGCGGTGCCGACGCCTGTCGCTCCGCTGTCCGCCGAACAACAGGCCGCGACGCTGGCAGCGATCGATGCTTCCATCGCTGCCGGGCGATTGCGCGCCGCCAATGACATGATCGGGCGGACGCTGCCGCTCGATCCTTCGCCCGACCTGCAGTTGCGCCAGGCCGAACTGGCGCTGGCGAACGGCGACATCGTCGGTGCCGCGGCGCAGTTTGCCGAACTCGCCGGCCAGCCGGCGCTTGCTGCGCGCGCCCAGCAGGGGTTGGGCATCGCCAGGCTGCGCCAGGGCAATCTGCCGGCAGCAGCGGCGGCGATCGATGCCGCATTGGCGGGCGATCCGGCGCTGGTAAGGGCGTGGAATGCCCGTGGCGTGATGGCCGACAAACGCCGAGACTGGGTATCGGCAGACGCGGCCTATGCCGAAGCCATCGCCCGCGACCCGCAATCCGTGCAGGCACGGACCAACCGCGGCTATTCGCAGATCCTCCGTGGGCGCTATGCCGAGGCCGAGGCCGATCTGGCGGTCGCGCTGGCACAGGATCCCGCGTCCAGGATCACGCAGACCAACCTGCGCTTTGCCCGCGCCATGCAGGGTCGCTATCGGGAAGCCTTTGCCGGATCGACCCGGGAAACGCTCGCCAACGATCTCAACACGGTGGGCTTTGCCGCCATGGCCCGCGGCGACCGCGATACGGCCGAGACCTATTTCAACCGGGCGATGGCGCTCAACACCCGTTTCGACCATGTCGCCTGGGCGAACCTGAATTATCTCAAGACCGATGGGCGCGTCCCCATGGAAACCAGCGACGCTGCGGTGGAGGCCGCCAGCGCCGCGCTCCATAATCGCAAGAAGCAATCGCGCTGATGGCGACGATCGGCATGATCCTGATGGCAGCTGCCTTTGCTTGCGTCATCGCCGCGATGGTCTGGGACGTGCTGACGTTCGAAATCCCCGATCTGCTGTCGATCGCGTTGGCGGTGCTGGCGATTGCCTATGGCCTGGTCACGCCCGGTTTCGGCTGGCTGTCGCACATCGGCGCGACGGCGCTGGTTTTCGGTGTCGGACTGTTCATCTTCAGCCAGGGCTGGATGGGCGGCGGCGACATCAAGCTGCTAACCGGAATCGCCGCCTGGGCGGGACTGGAAGGCCTCGCCCTGCAGTTGACAGCAATCGCCCTCGCCGGCGGTGGCCTGGCACTTGTCCTGATGGTTTTGCGCAACGGCCTGCCGCTTGCGGTGCCAGAGCCGGACCGGTTGCCACGCGTGTTGCGGCGCGATGCGCCACTGCCCTATGCTGCTGCAATCGCTGCTGGTACCGGCTGGTGGGCGTGGCAAGCGTGGCCGATCAGTTAAAACCCGGGCAGCCAGGGTCGTTAAACATACGGCACCGGAATGTTAAATCTGTTAAGCGAGCCGCTATTTGGGGGCCACTGAACCGATCTGGATTCAAGGACGGCGGATAAGACTCTGGCAGAATTGACTTCCGGTCGATAATTTGCTACCAAAATACACTGTTTGTTTACCTTTTCCGTTTCCGAGTCGAAACGGGGCATTCGGGGCGTAGAATCGTGTCACAGATGGGCAGATTGATCGGCGCACGGCGCCGCTTGTCGAACGACAAGCGGGGCGCTGTGGCTGTCGAATTCGCGCTGTTGTTCACGCTGATGCTGACGATGATGTTCGGCATCTCGCAGTTCGGCATCGCGCTCTACAACAAGGTCGCAATGACCGATGCCAGCCGCGCCGCCGCCCGCATGTTGTCGATCAGCCGCACCAACGCAACCGTCTGGACGGACACGCGCAATGCCTTTTTCCAGGCGGCGCCCGGCATCCAGTCGGCGAGCACGACATTGACGATCAGCATCAACGGCACGCCCTGCACGAGCAATGCCACATGCGTGACGGCGATGGCCACGGCGGCCGGCCTGCCGGCCACGGTGCGTGCACAATATCCATGCAACCTCAAGGTGCTGACAGATTTCGCACCAGGGTGCCAATTGACATCAATCACGACACAGAGGGTGGAATGATGGGGACCATTTCAACATTTTCACGGCTGCTGGGCCGGTTCAAGCGCGACAAGAGCGGCGTCACCGCGGCGTTGATCGGCATGACGATGACCAGCATGATGGGCCTGTCGGCGATGGTCATCGACGTCGGCAATGTCTTTGTGGCGCGCCGCGCCCTGCAGACATCCGCCGATGCCGCCGCCCTGTCGGGGGCCGCGTTGATCAACGCACCGACCGCCGGCACCGCCATCACGACGGCCAGCAACTACAGCGCCACCAGCGGCAAGTACAACGCCTCGACGGTCCGCACGGTGACCATGGTCAGCGGCTTTCCGCAGTTGAAATGCCTGACCAGCATCGGCGTGTCATGTGCTGGATCCGACAACAGCAACGCCATCGTCGTCCGCCAGCGGACTGCAGTGCCGACCTATTTCGCCCGGCTGTTCGGCATCAGCACGATGACCGTAACCGCAACGTCGACCGCGGCGCTCGCCGCCGGCGTCACCCGGCCGCTGGAAATCATGATGGTGGTCGATACGACCGGGTCGATGAACAGTGGTGACTCCAATTGCGGCGGCCTGACCAAGCTGCGGTGCGCCCAGAATGGTGCCCGCGAGCTGATGAGCGGCATCTCGCCGACCGCCAGCCGCATCGGCATGATGGTGTTCCCGCCGACGGCAAGCGCCGCGGAAGCCGCCAAGAACTATGATTGCTCGACGTCATCGCCGGCAATCAGGGGCTACAAGGCGTCGCAGAACGGCATTTATGACGTTTTGCCGCTCGGCAACGACTTCAAGGCAAACGACAACGCCACCAACCTGACCGCCACGTCCAACATCGTCATCGCGATGAAGGGCGGTTGCGCCAACGGCGGCATGAGCGCGGTTGGCGGTGCCGGCACCTTCTATGCCGACGCGATCACCCGCGCGCAGACGCAGCTGGTGGCCACCGGCCGTGCCGATGTGCAGCGCGTGATCATCCTGCTCAGCGACGGCGATGCGACAGCAAATTCGAGCAACATCGATTCGACGGCCAACCAGTGCAAGCGTGGTATCGACGCCGCCGCTGCGGCCAAGGCCGCCGGGACCTGGGTCTATTCAATCGCCTATGACGCCCAGACGTCGGGCTGCAGCTATGACAGCGGCGCCTTCAAGAACCCGTGCAAGGCGATGCGCGACATCGCCTCCGATCCGACCAAGTTCTTTTCGAGTGATGGCGGTATCGGCAGCTGCCCGTCGGCATCGAACCCGACAACCAACCTGACCGGCGCCTTCAGCTCGCTGGCACAGCAGTTCCGCGGCACCCGCCTGCTGCCCAATACCGTGACCTGACGCCGTTGTAACGGCCCAGAACAGCCCCGCCTGCGAAGCCCGCAGGCGGGGCTTTTTGTTGGCACCGGCGCCGGGTCGGCTGCACGCTGGTTCAAGGCGAGAAGCTGCCGGGCCTCCGGCGGCTGGGGCCGCAGGCCCCAGACCCCATTTTGTGGCGTGGTGCTCGCGATGGCCGCGCGTGGCAGCCGATACTATCGACATGGGGTTTGGGGCCTGCGGCCCCAACCCACAGAGGCTCTGCTTCACCCTCAATAAGCTGGTCCAGCGCCAACCGCCGCGATCATTGCGCCCGGCTCGGCGGCAAACGCTCTGCCGCCTCGGCAATGGCGACATAGATCTTGCCAATATCGGACGAAAGCAGCGTCGCCGCCAGCGCTTCGCCATCACGATCGCCGAGCAGCCGGCCGACCAGGTTTTCAAAGTCCTGCATATAGGCGGCGGCGGCGGCCCGAAATTCAGCGTCATGGGTATGCAGCCGCGCAATACGCCGCGATGTCTCGCGATCGAGCAACGGCACGACGGCACGGGCAAAGGCGCCGCGGTCGCCGCGCAGATAGCGTGCCCATTCATCCTCGCCGACCGGCAAGACCAGCAGCCGCGCGACATCGACCAGCGCCGTATCGAGCTGGGCCATGATGCGCATCGA
>JANOCM010000658.1:0-2136 GCA_031412175.1 Alphaproteobacteria bacterium | reverse complement strand
CCGGCGGCGACCCCCGGCCCCATGTTGACGCCGGTGTCGAACAGTTCCGCCGCCACCGCCGGGCTGATCGCCGCCACCGCGTCGAAGCGCGGTGCGGTCCAGTAGCGGCGGCGGTAGATGGCAAGCGCCAGGTCGCGCGGCAGGTCGCGCATCGCGCCCGTCCAGCCGGCAGCGCGAGCAACCGATTCGGTTATGCCGAAATTGGTGGCGCCGCCACGGTCGTCGCGATGATCGACATAGCCGCCTTCCTTGGCGAGCACATCGTCCAGCAGGGTATCGATCTCGACCATATCACCGCCTTGACATTGCAATGGAGGCATATTATTACCGATATGGTTTGTTTTGTCAAGCGGCTTGTGTACGCAAGTGGTTGTAGGATTTGCACTTTCCTACAGGCGCGCGCGCTCGATGCAGGTCGCCAATGGTGTAGCTTTAGTGTAGCCTTAAGCGTGACAGCGTTGATTCCACGTGGCTTTTCCTGGCGTGCCGTTCACGATTTCAACGCTGGGGGAAGGCTGGTCGGAGCGACAGGATTCGAACCTGCGACCCCTTGACCCCCAGTCAAGTGCGCTACCAGGCTGCGCCACGCTCCGACCGAACGGCGCGCTTAGGCCAGTCCCGCCACCGACGCAAGTCGCGTCATGCCGATTCCAGCCCATATTGCTTGATGAGGTCGTATAGCGTCGGGCGGCTGACCCCCAGGATCTTCGCGGCGTGCGACATGTTGTTGTCGGTGCGCGCCAGCACGCGGCGGATGGCGATGCGGTCGGCGACCTCGCGCACCGATTTCAACGACATCGCCGCCTCGTCGGCCGGCCCGCCGAGATCGAGGTCGGCGGCACTCAATCGCGGCGATTCGGCCATGATGACGGCGCGTTTCATGCGGTTTTCGAGCTCGCGGACGTTGCCAGGCCAGTGCCAGTCGCTGATCGCCGCCACGGCATCGGGCAACAACCCCTTGAAGTTGCGGCCGTTCTCGCGCGAGAATTTGGCAAGGAAATGATGCGCCAGCAGCACCGCATCGCCATGGCGTTCGGCGAGCGACGGGATGCGCACGACGATTTCGGCGAGCCGGTAGAACAGATCGTCGCGGAAGCGCCCGGCGGCGATCATGCCGTCGAGATCCTGGTGGGTGGCGCAGACGATGCGGACATCGACCGGAATCGGCTTGCGGCCGCCGATGCGCTCGATCACCCGCTCCTGCAGGAAGCGCAGCAATTTCACCTGCAACGGCAACGGGATATCGCCGACTTCATCGAGGAACAGCGTGCCGCCCTCGGCAAGCTCGATCTTGCCCTCCTGCGTCTTCACCGCGCCGGTAAACGCGCCGCGTTCATAGCCGAACAGTTCGGACTCGAGCAGATTCTCGGGGATCGCCGCGCAGTTGATGGCAACGAACGGCTTGCCGGCACGCAGCGAGGCATTGTGCAGCCCGCGCGCCAGCAGTTCCTTGCCGGTGCCGCTGGCGCCGAGCAGCATCACCGACACCTGGGCGCTGGCGACGCGTTCGATCATCCGCGCCACCTTCTGCATTTCGGGCGCGCCAGTGATGATGCCGCCAAGCACGTCGCCGCTCGCCGCCTGGACGCTTTCAGCGAGGCGGCGATTCTACGCCTCGAGATCGGCGTCATGGAAGGCGCGGCGGACGATCATGCCCAGTTCGTCGATATCGACGGGTTTCTGGTAGAAATCGAAGGCGCCCGAGCCGATCGCCCGCCGTGCGCTCTCCCGGGCGCCATGGCCCGAGGCGACAATCACCTTGGTCGCCGGCCGGGCGCGCAGGATCTCGTCGAGCGTCGCAAAGCCTTCGGACACGCCGTCAGGGTCGGGCGGCAGCCCCAAGTCGAGCGTCACAACCGCGGGCTTGTGGAGGCGCAGCGCATCCATCGCCGCTTCACGGTCGCCGGCGATGATCACCTCGTAATCCTCGTAGGACCAGCGCAACTGGCGCTGCAGCCCTTCGTCGTCCTCGACAACGAGCAGTTTGCGCAGGGGTTCGGTCATTGCGCCGCGACCTGGTGGGCAGCGGCGGCCAGGCGCGGCAGCACGATGGTGAACACCGTCCCCTCCCCCTCGCGGCTGGCGACATCGAGGCGGCCGCCGTGATCGCGGACGATCTCGCGCGCTTCATAGGCG
>JANOCM010000657.1:0-6279 GCA_031412175.1 Alphaproteobacteria bacterium | reverse complement strand
ACAACGTAAGCTTGCGCTGGGTGGCCGGGCGGGGGCGCGGGCCGGTGCCGCACCAAAACGATACACGCTTAACAGGACAGTTTGAGTCGCCTATAGCGAGCGCAATACAATCAGGGGTCTGTGACATGGCGAACATACTGGGCAATCTCAACCGCGCGCTGATGCTGGGGCTGACCCTGCTGATCCTCGTCGTTGTCGTCTTCCACCACGGCGCCATCGCCACCAGCGGCGGCAACTGGTTCAGCTGGTTCCTGCGCTTTGCCCATGTCGTCGCCGGCGTGCTGTGGATCGGGCTGCTGTACTATTTCAACTTCGTCCAGATCCCGACGATGCCCAAGGTGCCCGCCGAGCTGAAGCCCGCCGTGTCGAAGTACATCGCCCCCGAGGCGCTGTTCTGGTTCCGCTGGGCCGCCATCGCGACGCTGGTCCTCGGCCTCGCCATCGCCGGTGCACCGCCGCAGCTGTACATCGTCCAGGCGCTGACCTTCCAGCCGCCCTATACGCTGATCGGCCTCGGCATGTGGCTCGGCATCATCATGGCCGCCAACGTCTGGATGTTCATCTGGCCGGCGCAGAAGATCGCGCTCGGCATCGTCGACGGCACCGCCGATGAGAAGGCCGCCGCTGCCAAGAAGGCGATGCTGTTCAGCCGCACCAATTTCGTGCTGAGCTTCCCGATGCTCTATTGCATGGTGACCTTCTACGGCCAGCTCGGCTGAGCCTGGCGGCGGGGCCTGCCCCGCCGCAAACACCAGCGCCGGGGGGCATGACCGGAGAATTGCCGATGACCCCCGCACTTGTTGCCGTCGACTGGGGCACCACCCACCGCCGCATCTTCCACATCGCCGCCGATGGTGCGGTCATCGCGCGCCACGCCGATGATCGCGGCATCCTGAACGTCAGTGATTTCCCCGCCGAGGTCGCCGCGTTGCGCGCCGCTGCCGGTGATGCGCCGCTGCTGCTCGCCGGCATGGTCGGATCGAACCGCGGCTGGATCGATGTGCCCTATGTCGACACCCCCGCCGACCTCGCCGCCATTGCCGCAGCTGTCGCGCGGCCGCTGCCCGGTGTTGCCGTTGTTCCCGGTGTCGTCCAGCGCGACCCCGTCCGCCCCGACATCATGCGCGGCGAGGAGGTGCAGCTGCTGGGCTCGCTGGCATTGGGGCTGATCGGCGACGGCCTGGTTTGCCACCCGGGCACCCACACCAAATGGATCGAGGTCGAAACCGGCTGCATCACGCGCTTTCGCAGCGTGATGACCGGCGATTTGCTGGCGGCGCTGGCGGCAAAATCGATCCTGTCCGACCTGCTGGCGCACGCGCCCGCCGCCGATGCGGCCTTCCTCGATGGCGTTGACCATGCGCTCGATGCCGGCGACCTGCCGGCGGAGCTGTTCGGCGCGCGCGCCCGCGTCGTCACCGGGCAGATGGCGCCCGCCGACGCCGCAAGCCGGATTTCGGGGCTGCTGATCGGCAGCGACATTCGCATCGGGCTGGGCCGCGCCCGCGCCGATGTCGTGCCGTTGATCGGCAGCGCCGATCTGTGCGCACGATTCGCGCTGGCGCTGGAACGCGCCGGCCGCGAATCGGTTGTCATCGATGGCGAGGCGGCATTTGTCGCCGGCGCCCGGGCCATCATGGCGGCGATCGGCTGAAGGATATTGATGACGCTCCCCGAAGATTTCGCCCGGCATCTCGCCGATTGCCCCCTGATTGCCATCCTGCGCGGCATCCGGCCCGACGAGGTCGAGGCGGTGGGCGCGGCGTTGATCGCCGCCGGCATCCGCATCATCGAGGTGCCGCTGAATTCGCCCGAGGCGTATGAATCGATCACCCGGCTGGCGGGGCTGGCCGGCGGCGACGCGATCATCGGCGCCGGCACGGTGCTCGACAGCGCCGCGGTCGGGCGCGTCGCCGCTGCGGGCGGGCAAATGATCGTGTCGCCCAACACCGATGCCGATGTGATTGCCGCGACGGTCGCCGCCGGGCTGGTGTCGGTGCCGGGGTTCTTCACGCCGAGCGAGGGCTTTGCCGCCATCGCGGCGGGCGCCCATGCGCTGAAATTCTTTCCCGCCGAGGCCGGATCGCCGGCGGTGCTCAAGGCAATGCGCGCCGTGCTGCCGCGCGATCTGCCGGTGCTGGCGGTCGGCGGTATGACGCCGGAGGGCATCGGCGCCTGGATGGCAGCCGGGGCCGACGGCTTCGGGCTGGGTTCGGCGCTGTTCCACCCGGGGGTGACGGCGGAAGCCGTGGGCGAAGCGGCAGCGCGGTTCGTGGCGGCGGCGCGGGGTTAGCGGCCGCTCCCTCCCCCTTGCGGGGAGGGAGGACGCGTTTCAAACCTTCAGCGGCTTCATCGCGAACCCCCGCTCCGGCGCGCAATCGGGCATTTCGGCATAGCTGGCACGGCGGCCGTCGCGGCTGATCCAGACGCGCAGCGAGGCGAATTCGGGGCATGGCCGGTAGCGCCAGCGAAATTCCCAGCCATCGGCCCAGATCCGCATCTCGCGGGCGGTGAAATTGCGCAGCGGCTCGGCATTGCCGCGGCGATATTGCACCAGCATGCGATCGGCGATGCCGGTGGCGGTTTCGGCGTCGATGTCGCGCCGGAACACGCCGAGGCCGATCGCCAGCGCCAGTGACAGCGCGATGCCGCCAAGGATCAGTCGGCGCATACCGATTTTCGAAAGTGCCATTCAGCCGCGCTCCGCATAGGCAGCGAGCGGCAGCGGCCTGCCGGTCTGGCGCAGCAGCGCCTGGCGGCGGTAAAAGCGCAGCAGCCCCGACGCTCCCATCCGCGACGGCCCCAGCCCCGACACGCCGAAGCTGGATTTTTCGGCATCGCCGATCATGCTGGTCAAGGCGCCGTCGTTGATCGACACGGCGCCGGCGTGGAGCCGCACTGCCACCGATTCCGCCTCGGCGACCGTGCCGGCAAGCACCGCTGCCGACAGGCCGAACGGGCTGGCGTTGGCCTGCGCCACCGCTTCGTCGATACTGTCGAAGGCGATGACCGGGATGACAGGGCCGAAGGTTTCGTCGGTCATCAAAGCCATGTCGGGCGTGACGCCGGTGATGACCGTCGGCCGCAGCCATTTCCCGCCATGATCCTCGATCTGGCCACCGGTATGGATGGTGGCGCCCCGCGCCACCGCATCGGCGACCTGGCCGGCGACGATGTCGGCCTGGGCGGCGAAGATGAACGGGCCGATGTCGCCGGTGCCGATATGGGGATGGTTGATGGTAACGGCGGTGGCCAGCCGCACCAGGTGATCCAGAAACGCGTCATGGATTTCGCGCGCGACATACACCCGCTCGATCGACTGGCAGGCCTGGCCGGTGGCGACAACCGACGCGCGCAAGGCCACGGCCGCTGCGTGCGCTGGCTCCGCACTGGCGAGCACCAGCATGGGGTCCTTGCCGCCAAGCTCGAGGCTGGCGGGGATGAAGGCGCGCGCCGCCGCCTCGCCGACCTTGCGGCCGGTGGCGACCGACCCGGTGAAGGCGATATAGTCGACCGCGGGTACCAGCGCCGCGCCGGTTTCGCCATCGCCTTCGATCACCGCGAACACCGCGGCGAGCGCCGGCACGGTGGCGATCGCCGCCATCAGCGGGCGGATAAAGCGCGGCGTGACTTCGGACGGCTTGACGATGACCGCGCAGCCGGCCGCGAGCGCCGGGATGGCGTCAATCATCGCCAGCGTCAGCGGGAAATTCCACGGGCTGATGATGCCGACGAACGGATAGGGATGCAGCCGCGTGCCGGCGGTGATCGTCGGGATGGCGGTGGCGATGCGCGTCGATTCGATATCGGCGACAAGGCCCGGCGCCGCCCGCGTCCAGCGCGCCACCATGGCCTTGACGCCGTCGATTTCGATGCCGCTGACGCTGCGGCGGCCGGTATCGAGGGTCAGCGCGGCGAGGATGGCGGCGTGATGGTCGCCCAATGCCGTGACGAACGCCCCCAGCGCCTCCAGCCGCGATTGCAGCGACAGCGCCGCCCAGGCCGGCTGCGCGGCCCTGAGCCGGGTTGCTAGCGCGCCGACAGCGGCAGCATCGAGCGGTTCGATATGATAGTCGGCGGCGCCGGTGCGCGGGTTGGCAACCGGGAGCGTGCGAAAAAGGGGTTGGGACGCCATTGCCAACACGTTAGCGGCGGAATGATTCGGTGGCGAGGCGGGCACAGGCATTATTCGGCGCCGTTGCACGGGCGCCACGCGGCGGCGACGCAGTACTGGCGCGGCGTTGACAGACGGCCAGCCTTGCCCTATCGCCCCGCCTTCGCATCGGCAGGGCCTTCGAGTCCCGCCGCTCACTAGATTTGAAGCCAAGGTTTACGAACGATGTTCGCAGTTGTGCGCACCGGCGGCAAACAATATCGGGTCGCCACCGATGACAAGATTCTCGTCGAGAAGATCGACGGCGAAGCCGGCACCAGCGTGCAGCTGGAAACGCTGATGTTCGGCGATGCCGGTGTCATCACCACCGGTGGCTCGGTCACCGCCGAAATCGTCGCGCAGACGAAGGGTGACAAGGTCATTATCTTCAAGAAGCGTCGTCGTCACAACTATCGTCGCAAGAACGGTCATCGCCAGCAGCTGACCGTGCTGAAAATCACTTCTGTCGGTTAAGAACCGCATTCGCTTTAGGGTCGGGTAAGAGACAATGGCACATAAGAAAGCAGGCGGTTCGTCGCGCAACGGTCGTGATTCGGCCGGTCGTCGCCTCGGCGTGAAGCGCTTCGGTGGGCAGGAACTGCTCGCCGGCACCATCATCATCCGCCAGCGCGGCACCAAGGTCCATCCGGGCCGCAATGTCGGCTGCGGCGTCGATCACACGCTGTTCGCCACGTCGGACGGTGTCGTCGTGTTCCACGAAGGCAAGCTGGGTCGCAAGTACGTCAGCGTCGACCCGCGGCCGGAAGCAATTGCGGCCGAATAGGCCTTTCCGGCTAATCCGCTTATGCATCTGAGGGGGAGCCGGGTGACTGGCTCCCCCTTTTGCTATGAATCGACTCGCTTATGCAGTTTCTCGACCAGGCCAAGATTTTCGTTTCGTCGGGTGCCGGCGGTGACGGCTCGGTGTCGTTCCGGCGCGAGAAATTCGTCGAATATGGCGGCCCCGACGGCGGCGATGGCGGTCGCGGCGGCGCGATCATCTTCGAATGCGTCGAGGGGCTGAACACCCTTATCGATTTCCGCTATTCGCAGCATTTCAAGGCCGGGCGCGGCGCCCACGGCATGGGGCGCAACCGCACCGGGCCGGGCGCCGACGACAAGATCATCAAGGTGCCGGTCGGCACGCAGATCCTCGCCGACGACGACGACCGCACGCTGATCGCCGACATGACGCGCCCCGGGCAACGCGTCGCGCTGCTGCGCGGCGGCGACGGCGGCAAGGGCAACAGCCATTACAAGACCAGCACCAACCGCGCGCCGCGCCAGTTCCAGCCGGGCTTTCCCGGCGGCGAGATGTGGGTGTGGCTGCGGCTGAAGCTGCTCGCCGATGTCGGCCTGCTGGGGGCGCCGAACGCCGGCAAGTCGACGCTGCTCAACGCCGTGTCGAACGCGGCGGCAAAGGTCGGCGCCTATCCGTTCACGACGCTGAAGCCCCAACTGGGCGTCGTGGCCTACAAGGGGCGCGAGCTGGTGATGGCCGATATTCCGGGGCTGATCGCCGGCGCTGCCGACGGCGTCGGCATCGGCGATCGCTTCCTTGGTCATATCGAGCGCTGCCGCGTGCTGCTGCACCTTGTCGATGCCAGCGCCGCGGCGCCGGTGAAGGCGTGGCGGACGGTGCGCCACGAGCTCGCCGAATATGGCGGCGGCCTGACTGACAAGCCCGAGATCCTGGCGCTGACCAAGGCCGACCTGGTGACGCCGGCGGCGCTGGCGGCGAAGAAGCGAGCGCTCGAGAAAGCCAGCGGCGTGCCGGTCTATGCGTTTTCGGCGGCGACGCGCCAGGGCCTCGACGCGGCGCTCGACCAGCTGATCCTGATCGCCGGGCATACGGCGGGTGAAGCCAGCCGCGACGACGACGGCAGCGACAGGACGCGGGTGTGGACGCCGCTGTAAGCGCGGTCACAGACGCCGCCGCGCGGTTCGCGCCGGCGGTTTGCGCGCGTCTTGTCGTCAAGATCGGCTCGTCGCTGCTGGTCGATGCTGCCGGTGCCGTGCGGCGCGACTGGCTGGCGAGTGTCGTCGCCGATGTCGCGGCACGACGCGCGGCGGGCCAGCAGATCGTCATCGTGTCGTCGGGCGCCATTGCGCTGGGGGCGCGGCGG
>JANOCM010000656.1:0-3773 GCA_031412175.1 Alphaproteobacteria bacterium | reverse complement strand
CATTCGATCGGCATTACCGAAACGGGGGCGGAGATTTTCACCGCCTCGCCGACGGGGCTGACGGCGCCGCCCTATGCCTGATCGCTGAGCATTCGGCCCGCCGTCATCCCCGCGAAGGCGGGGATCCATCGCCTGAACGCTGACACCTGCGACGAAGTGCGGGAGATGGATCCCCGCCTTCGCGGGGATGACGCGGGTGGAGCAACCGATATCGAAGTGTCAGGTGTGCAGCACCGCCCACACCAGCAACGTAACGAACGCCGTTGTCGCGATGCTCGCATGCACCGCCAGCGATGGCCCGATGACCTTGGGCTTGGCCTGGCCGACCAGCGGCGCCACCAGCCCGGACAGCACGGCCAGCGCGATCAGACCGGCCGCCGCGAGCGCCAGTGTCCGGCCGCTGATTGCCGCGCCATCGGGGGTGCCGCGCAGCATCGCCGCCAGCACCTCCAGCATCGACAGCCCGAGGATCAGGTGGACGCCGACGAGCACGCGCTGGCGCGGCGCCTTTTTCAGATATTGCAGCCCCAGCCAGGCGCCGATCGCGACATTGATGCCGACCATCAGCACGACCACGATGGCGATCATCGCCAGCCTCCCCGTTTGCCGGCGCCGCAGTTGATTGCCGGGCCGAAGCACCGCAGACTGCCGGGCATCGGGGTGTGGGGCAAGCTGTGAGCGACGATTCGACGGGGCATCGTGAACGCCTGCGCGCGCGGCTGATCGCCGGCGGTGGCGATGGCTTCCATGATTATGAATTGCTCGAATATCTGCTCGGGCTGGCAATCCCGCGCCGCGATACCAAGCCGCTGGCCAAGCAATTGCTTGCCGAATTCGGCAGCCTGCCGGTGCTGCTCGCCGCGACGCCGCCCGAACTTCGCCGCATCGATGGCCTTGGTGACGGCGCCATCGCCGCGCTGAAATTCGTCGAGGCGGTGTCGCTGCGATCCTTGCGCACCGCCGCGCTCGACCGGCCGGTGCTGAGCGGCTGGCAGGCGCTGACCGATTATCTCCACGCCGCGATGGCGCACCGGGTTACGGAGGAATTCCGCGTCATCTATCTCAACAACCGCAACGTCATGATCCGCGACGAGGCGATGGGGCAGGGCACCGTCAACGCGGCGCCTGTCTATCCGCGCGAGATCGTCAAGCGCGCGCTCGAACTCGCGGCCTCGGGGGTCGTCCTCGTCCACAACCACCCGTCGGGCGACCCGCAGCCGTCGCGCGACGACATCGTGATAACCAAGGCGGTGATCGAGGCCGGGCGCCACCTGGGCCTTGCCGTCCACGACCACGTCATCATCGGCCGCGGCGGCCATCTCTCGATGCGTGCCCAGGGGTTGATCTAAAGGCAACGCCGGCGCCCCGGTTCGGGACGCCGGCGCCAATGCTTCAGCCGCAGCTCGGGTCAGAGGCGCTGGTTGTCCCAGTCATACGACCGGACGCGGTTGCCCCGGGTGCCGTCGGCGTTGTCGTCGCCGCGCTGCCAGCCCTCGCTGCTCCAGGTGGCCTGGCGCTGGTCGAGGTCGACCGTGCCTTCGTCGTCGAGGATGTCGATGGCGCGCTCGGCATCGTGATCCTCGACCCGCGCGGTGAGCAGATAGCCACCGCGGCGCAGGCCCTCTTCGTAGATATGGTCGTCACCGGTGAAAAACGCCTTGATGCGGTCCCAAAGGCCCGGGCCGCCATCATCGTGACGATCGACACGTTCTTCGCTGCGCAGATCGCCGGTATCGACATAATCGCCGAGCGCGGTGCGGTCGCTGCCCTTGTCGCCGGTCAGCGTGTCGCCGGTGCGGTCGTCGACATAATCGCCGACCGCGTTCCGGTGGGTGCGGTCGCGGCCGTCGGCATCGCCGCGTGCCTGGCTGAGCCCGGGATTGGCGACGGCATGGTCGGTGGCGGTGCGCGTGTCGGAACCATAGACGACTCCCGACCGGGTGCCGGCATCCGCGGTATAATCCCCGGTATCACCATCGCCAAGGCTGGTCTTGTCGTGAATCGTCACATTGTCATTGCTGATGCCGGCGGCCGCCAGACGGCTGCGGGCGGTCTCGGCTTCGGCACGGCTGTCGAACAGGGCGGTAATCGTACGCATACTCACTCTCCCAAGTATTGTGCGGCTTGCGGTGGCGATCCGCCACTTGGGAATTACTGTTGGGGGACGGTGAAGTTCCCCGATTTGCGACGAAACGTTCGTCACGTGACTGTAACTGTTCAGATTTTCCAGTAAGCGAATGCGCGCGCCTGCAACTGCCTCACATGGCGTTGTGCGGCAGTACCGGTCCAATCGCCGCGGTAATCGCTGCGGCCCACCCACCAGCCCTGGCCCGGCAAGCGATCACTCTCGCGGACGACGAGCACCGCCAGCTCGGGCTGTCCGGCGGCCGCGGCGCGGGTGTCGATCGCATCGAGCACCTTGCACAGCGCGCGCATCTTGGGCCGGGTGAATGTGTAACCGAGCAACAGCAGGATCTCGGAATAGCTCATCGCCGCGCCGTCGCGGGCGGCCGCCTGCAGCAGGGCCTCGAGGTGGTCGACATCGAACAGATCGGCGATCGGCGGCTTGGCGGCCATGCGCCACACTAGTCATCGGCGCCGCACACGCCAATGGGGCCGCAGGCGAACCTGCGGCCCCACCGCGCAAGCCCGTCTTACTGCGGGCGGCTGCGCTGGTATTCGGCGATTTCGGCCTTGGTCGCCTTGCGGTCGCCATTCCACCACTTGCCGTCCTTCTGGACGAGCTGCGGCGCATTGGCGGTCTCCGTCGTCGCCGGCGGCGCGACTTCGGCCGACGGTGTCGCAGTTGCCGGCGGGGTTGTTGCGGGATTGCTGGTCATGGGGTCGGCAGGCGGCGTCTGCGCCAGTGCAGCGGTCGCCATCAAGGCGCCGGCAAGGCCGCCGATCAGGATCTTCATGGGGTACACTCCTAAACAACTGCTTACAAAAACATTGACTTCCCAGACGCTTGGCGCTGGCAAAGCAATATTACGGTATTGGTGTCAAATGGCTCCCAACAAGTCGTTAAGTCGCGGCGAGCCGGGTCGCGGCCGCGACAGGCCGACGAAATCGCGCCGGATGACAGCAGCCTGTCTGCCTGCTAGGCGATGGCGGATGACCATTTATCTGCATGAAGGCGACTTGCCGCGCGATGTGTTTGCCCCCGGGCCGATCGCCGTCGACAGCGAAACCATGGGCCTGCACCCGCATCGCGACCGGCTGTGCCTGCTCCAGCTCGCCGATGGCCAGGGCGACGAACATCTCGTCCGCTTTACCAAGGGCGAATATGACGCGCCGGTGCTGAAGGCCATCCTCGCCGATCCGGCGCGGGTAAAGCTGTTCCACTTCGCGCGTTTCGACCTTGCCGTCATCAAGCACTATCTCGGCATCGATGCGACGCCGGTGTTCTGCACCAAGATCGCATCGAAACTGGTGCGCACTTACACCGATCGCCACGGCCTCAAGGACGTGCTGCGCGAAACCGTCGGGGTCGATATCTCCAAGGCGCAGCAGTCTTCGGACTGGGGCGCGGCCGAACTCAGCGAAGCGCAAAAGGACTATGCCGCGTCGGACGTGCGCTATCTGCACCGCGCCCATGCCGTGCTGGTCGAACGGCTGGCGCGCGAGGGCCGCACCGCCATGGCGCAGGCCTGTTTCGATTTCCTGCCGACGCGCGCCGATCTCGATCTCGCCGGCTGGGACGAAACCGACATTTTTGCGCATATGTGATGGAATTGACGCTCGCCGACCGGGCGCTGAGCCCCCGCCAACGC
>JANOCM010000655.1:0-2417 GCA_031412175.1 Alphaproteobacteria bacterium | reverse complement strand
GTCAACGAGGTGCTGACCAATGCGCTGAAACATGCGTTCATCGGCGGCGACGGCGGCACCATCACCTTGCACAGCGTCATCGACGACGCTGGCTGCCACATCACCATCGCCGATGACGGGGTCGGGCTGCCCGAAGGCCAGTCCTGGCCGCAGCCGGGCAAGATGAGCGCCATCATTGTCGAATCGCTGAAACGCAATGCGTCGGCGAAAATCGCGGTCAAGTCCGGCCCCGGCGAGGGCGTTGCGGTCACGATTTCGTTCGCGCGCCGCGACTGACCGGCGCCGCGCGGGCGGGGCAAGCTAACGGGACGTCGCGGCTATCGGGCCGCCAGCGGCATGACGAAGCGATCGGGGCCGGTCTCGTCGCGCGATGCGGCCGTAGCCTCGGCGGCGCGACCGGCGCGCCTTGCCGTGCCCGGTAGCGCGGCGAGGCACAGCAGATAGCCGAGGATGCCGCTGCCGCCATAGCCAAGCAGCGGCGTTGGATGGTTGCCTAGCGTGGCCGCGACGAGGATTGCCAGCCAGACGGCAACGAAAACCGGTGCAGTGTGATCGCGCGCCAGCGCCGGCAGCAGCAGCAGCGCCGCCGCGGCAACCATGCCGGCGCCGGCAGGCGCCGAAAGGGCGAGCGCGCTGGCAAGGACCTGTTCGACAAAGGGCGTTGGCGGCAGCGTGTCGGCGCGCAGCAGCGTCACCGCAAAGCCCAGTGCCGCCACCGCCAGCACGATGCGCGGCGCCGGCTCGCGCGCCGGCAGCGCCACCGCCGCGGTACCTGCGAGCAGGGCGCCGGCCATTGCGCGATCGGGTTGCAGCGCCAGCGCCAGCGCGGCCAGCGCCATGCCGATGCTGCCCAGTCGGTCGCGGCGGCGAGCATAGGCGAGGATCATCAACGGCAGCAGGATCAGCGCGGGTTGCAGCGTCACGACCCCGAACCGCACCCAGCGCGCCGCGCCTTCGATGCGGACGCCGAACAGGGCTGTGGCGAGCAGCGCCGATGCGGCGACGACGACAAGGGCGCTGCTGCCGTGCTCCGCATCGCCGCGGCTGCGCACGACGATCGCCAGCAACGCCAGGCCGATGGCGAGCGCCGCGCTGTTGAGGGCGAGATAGGCGTGCGGCGCCCCGGCGAAGGCCATGAAGGCGATGCCAGCACCGGTCGCCGCCGTCGCGGCGATGGCGCCGAGCCACCGCGGCCGAAGCATCAGTTTGGAAAGCATCGCCGCCCCGTCCTAGTCGCCTATTGGTTACCGTCGCGCACCGCTTTCGTCGATCAGCACTTCGCGGCGGCCGACATGATCGGGTTTCGATACGAAACCATCGGCCTCCATGCGCTCGATCAGCCGCGCGGCGTTGTTGTAGCCGACGCGCAATTGGCGCTGGAGATAGCTGGTCGAGGCCTTTTGCGCCGCGGCGATGATCTCGATGGCGCGGGCATAGCTGTCGGCCTCGTCGTCGCCCGTCGGTGCACGGCCGCCGCCTCCCATCCCGTTCTCCAGGCCCCATTGGCCGTCGATGTCGGTCGGATCTTCGGTGACGGCCTCGACATAGGCGGGCATGCCCTGGCGGCGCCAATGGTCGGCGACCGCCTCGACCTCGTCATCGGTGACGAACGGGCCATGGACGCGGATCAGCTGCTTGCCGCCCGACATCCACAGCATGTCGCCCTTGCCCAGCAGTTGCTCGGCGCCCTGCTCGCCAAGGATCGTGCGGCTGTCGATCTTGCTGGTTACCTGGAAGCTGATGCGCGTCGGCAGATTGGCCTTGATGACCCCGGTGATGACATCGACCGACGGCCGCTGCGTCGCCATGATCAGGTGGATGCCGGCGGCGCGCGCCTTTTGCGCCAGACGCTGGATCAGGAATTCGACCTCCTTGCCGGCGGTCATCATCAGGTCGGCAAGCTCGTCGACGACTACCACGATCAGCGGCAGCTTGTCGAAATCGAGCACTTCCTCCTCGATGATCGGCGCTTCGGTCTCGGGGTCCCAGCCGGTCTGGACGCGGCGGATGAAGGGCTTGCCGCTGGCCTTGGCCTCGGCGACCTTCTGGTTGAAATTGGCCAAGGAGCGGACGTTGATCGCCGACATCTGGCGATAGCGGTCCTCCATCTGCTCGACCGCCCATTTCAGCGCGCGGATCGCCTTGGGCGGATCGGTGACGACCGGTGCAAGCAGATGCGGAATACCGTCATAGGTCTTCAATTCGAGCATCTTGGGATCGATCATGATCATCCGGCAGTCCGCCGGGCCGAGCCGGTAGAGCAGCGACAGGATCATGGCGTTGAGCCCGACCGATTTGCCCGAACCGGTGGTGCCGGCGATCAGCAGGTGCGGCATCGGCGCCAGGTCGGCGATGACCGGTTCTCCGGCGATGTCCTTGCCGAGGATGAGCGGCAGCACGGCGCCGCGATCCTCGAA
>JANOCM010000654.1:0-1908 GCA_031412175.1 Alphaproteobacteria bacterium | reverse complement strand
CTCCGTCCCCGAAGCGCGCGCTGCATCGATCAGCGTCACCAGCAGCGCATGGCTCGACAAATACCGCTCCGGCCCCGACCGTTCGAGCGCGAGTTCGGCGGTGACCTGCGCCCAGCCATTGCCCTCGCCGCCGACCAGCGCATCGTCGCCGACCAGCACGTCGTCGAAGAACACCTCGTTGAAATCATGCTCGCCGGTCAGGTTGATGACCGGGCGGATGGTGATCCCCGGCGTGTCGAGGTCGATCAGGAACTGGCTGAGCCCGGCGCCGCGCTCCGAACCGGCTTCGCTGCGCAACAGCGCCAGCATGGCATGGGCGCGGTGGGCGCCGCTGGTCCATAGCTTCTGGCCGTTGATCCGCCAGCCGCCGGGCACGCGTTCGGCGCGTGATCGCACCGCGGCAAGGTCGGACCCCGCCCCCGGCTCCGACAGGCCGATGCAGGCGTACAACTCGCCGCGCGCCATGCGGGGCAGATATTTGGCGCGTTGGGCATCGCTGCCATAGCGCAGCAGCAATGGCCCGGTCTGGCGGTCGGCGATCCAATGCGCGCCGACCGGGGCGCCGGCGGCAAGCAGTTCCTCGAGGACGATATAGCGCTCCATCGCCGGGCGCTCATGCCCGCCCCAGGCGCGCGGCCAGACCATGCCGAGCCAGCCGGCAGCGCCGAGCGCGCGCGAAAAGCCAGCGTCCGCCACTGCCCAGCTGTTGGCGCGGTGGATCGGATCGCCGGCGGGCAGATTGGCCGCAATGAAGGCGCGGATCTCGGCACGCAAAGCCGCCGCGCCGGCGGGCGGCACATAAGGCGGCAGGGCGAAAACGGCGGTCACCGCACCCTCATGCCCGGCAGCACCCGCCCCGGCAAACTGTCAGAATTGCCGCGCCGGTCGGGACTTGCGAGAATCGCAGGCTTGGCCGAAGGCAGGCGCCATGCCGCGCCGCCTGCTTGCCTCGATCCACGATGTCTCGCCGCGCTTCGAGCGCGAGATCGACGTGCTTGCCGAACGGCTCGATCGCCGTCTGGGGGCGGCGCGCTTTGCCATGCTGGTCGTGCCTGATCACTGGGACAAGGCGCCGCTCAGCGCCGACAAGGCCTTTCAGGTGCGGCTGCGCGGTTGGGCCGATGCCGGGGTGGAGATGTTCCTGCACGGTTGGCGCCACCTCGACAGCGCCCCGCAAGGGTTCCGGGCGCAACACATGACCGCGGGCGAGGGCGAATTCTCGGCGCTGGGCCTTGCCGAGGCCACCGATCGCCTGCGCCGCGGCCGGGCGGTGGTGGAAGATGCCATCGGGCGGCCGGTCGCAGGCTTCATCGCGCCGGCCTGGCTGTACAGTCCCGACGCGCTGTCCGCCATCAAGGCCGAGGGTTTCGCGCTCGCCGAGGACCATATGAAGGTCTGGCGGCCGGCCGACGGCAAGGTGCTGGCGCGCGGGCCGGTCATCACCTGGGCGAGCCGGTCACGCGGCCGCATCGCCAGTTCGCTGTTCTTTGCAAGACTGGCCGGTTTCGGGTTGCAGCCGCTGGCGACGGTGCGCGTCGCGGTCCATCCCGGCGATACGCGGGTGCCGGCGCTGCTCGACAGCCTCGATGCCACCCTCGCCCGCCTGCTGCCCGGGCGCGTCGCGGCGCGCTATGCCGATCTGGATGGCTGATACTGCGCGCCCGTTGCGGGTGATGGTGTTCCTGCACAGTTTCGAACCGGGCGGCGTCGAGCGCGTCGCGTTGCGCCTGTGCGGCGCCTGGGCGGCCAATCCGGCGATCGATGTGCGGCTGGTGATGGGGCGGCTGGTTGGTGCCATGCGCGCCGAAGCGCCGCCCGGCGTGCCGCTGCATGTCATCCCCGAACCGTTTCCGACGGCGGCCTGGGAAACGCTGTGGATGATGGTCGTGCTGGCGCGGCAGATCCGGC
>JANOCM010000653.1:0-11008 GCA_031412175.1 Alphaproteobacteria bacterium | reverse complement strand
CGTCAAAAAATCGCAGGCGCCGAGCCGCATGGCGTCGACGACCACGGCAACCTCGGCATGCGCCGACATGACGACGACCGGCATGACGACCCGCCCGATCGGTAAATCACCCAGGCCGGCCACCGCGGCTCCGGCCGCATCCATATCGATCAGCACACAGCCGGGCTCGCGGTCGCGCAGGATGTCCAGCCCGGCGATGCCGCCGGGAATGTCGCGGAAAACGACACCGAGCGACTGCAGCAGGCAGTTCTGCCGGCGCAGGCGATCGAAGGCGGCACCGTGACCATCGCCGTCATCGAAGGCCGCTATGGCGCGGTGACGCTGAAGAACAGCAGCCGCGTGGCCGATGCAGCTGCGCAAAGCATTCACTCCGGCCTCGACAGCGGCGATATCGTTGCTAATGCGCCGCTGGAACGCCGCCTGCTGCTGCTTTCGGATTTGCCTAGAGCACGCGTGCGGTCGACGATGGCGCCTGGCACCGATCTCGGCACGTCCGACCTAATCGTCGAAATCGCGCCGGGCCGCAGCGTCACCGGCAGCATCGAGGGCGATAACAGCGGCAACCGCTACACTGGCTATTACCGCGCCGGCGGCAGCGTCAACTTCAACAACCCGCTGGGCATCGGCGATGTCGCCAGTGTCCGCGGCCTCGTTTCAGATGGTGGCCTGACCTATATCCGTGGCAGCTATCAGGCTCCCGTCGGCGCGCTGACGCTGGGGGTCGCCTATGCTCGCCTCGATGATCAGCTCCGCCGGGAATTTCGTGCGCTGCGGGCGCACGCTCCGCCGATATTGCCAGCGTCTACGCCAGCTATCCGCTGATCCGGTCCTACGATCTCAACCTGTATCTTGTCGCCGCCGGCGACTTCAAATTCTTCCACGACGAAGTCGATACTACCGCCAGCACGATCGACCGGCGGTCGCAGGTCGGGTCGCTCGGCGTGTCGGGTGATAGCCGCGACGGCAGCGGCAGCAGTTTCTGGTCGGCCGGCTGGTCGTTCGGCAACCTCTATATCCGCACACCGGCGGTGCGCGCCATCGACGCCGTCACCGCGCGCACCAACGGCGGCTTCCACAAGTTCAATCTCGCCGCCGGGCGCCTCCAGACCGTCACCCAAGGGCTTTCGCTGTACCTGGCGGCGCGTGGCCAGCTGGCGTCGCAAAACCTCGATATTTCCGAAAAGATGCAGCTCGGCGGTGCGTATGGCGTGCGCGCCTATCCCGAAGGCGAAGGCTTTGGCGATCAGGGCTATATCGTCACGGCCGAGGCGCGGCTGATGCTGGCGCGGGACCTGCCTGGCGACCTGTCGCTGGTCGGCTTCATCGATCATGGCGGCGTCACCTTCAACCGCAATCGTTTCTCTGCTGCACCGAACAGCACACGGCTGAGCGGTGCTGGTGGCGGCATCACCTGGGCGCAGGGCGGCAATTTCCAGTTGAAGGCATACTATGCGCACCGCCTCGGCAGCGCGCGCGTGATGTCGGGCCCGGATGCATCGGGGCAATTCTGGGTACAGGCGACGAAACTGTTCTGAATGCGACGGCAGGTCTCGGCAACGGCGTAAAGCTTCAAAGGGTTAGACAACATGCGTGCCATCTCGAACGTCCGCACCCCGCGCACCCGCCATACCGCACGGCTGCTTGCCGGCTGCATGGCTGCAGCGCTGCTGGCAATGCCAGGCGGCGCGTTGGCGCTGCCCACCGGGGGCGTCGTGGCGGGCCGGCAGCGCCACGATCACTGCCGCTCCTGCGGCGCTGACCGTGACCCAGTCGAGCCAGAATGCCGTGATCAACTGGCAGGGATTTGGCATCGGCGCGTCCGAAAGCGTGACATTTGCCCAGCCGAACAGCCAGTCGGTGACGCTGAACCGTGTACTCGGCCAGGACCCGACGGCGATCATGGGGCAGATATCGGCGAACGGCCGGGTGTATATCGTCAATCCCAACGGCATCATGTTCGGCCGCGGCGCCCAGGTTAATGTCGGCGGGCTGGTCGCGTCGACATTGGGCATCAGCGACAGCGACCTGATGGCCGGCAATGCGCGGTTTTCGGGTAGCGGCGGCCGCGTGCTCAACGAAGGCACCATCACCAGCGACGGCGGCTTTGTCGTGCTGATGGGCGCGCATGCCAGCAACCAGGGCACGATCCAGGCGCGGCTCGGCATGGTAGCGCTCGCCGCTGGTGAGGCGGTGACGCTGGTGAGGCGGTGACGCTGGATTTCTCGGGCGATGGCCTGCTGAATGTCGCGATCGATCGCGGTGCCGTGCAGGCGCAGGTCGACAATGGCGGCGTGATCCAGGCCGCTGGCGGTCGTGTCCTGCTGACGACGCAAGCTGCCGGGGAATTGCTGAAGACGGCGGTCAACAACATCGGCATCATCTCGGCGCAGACCGTTGCGACGCGCGCCGGCGTGATCCTGCTGCTCGCCGACATGGCCGGCGGCACGCTGAATGTCGGCGGCACCATCGATGCCGGCGCACCCGATGGCGGCAACGGCGGCTTCATCGAGACATCGGCCGCCAACGTGCAGATCGCCGACAGCGCGCGGATCACCACGTTGGCGGCGGCGGGCACCACCGGCACATGGCTGATCGACCCGCAGGATTTCACCATCGAAGCCGGCAAGAACATCTCTGGCGCAACGCTTTCGGCGCTGCTGGTGACCAACAGCATCGTCATCAGTCGTTGCCAGGCATCGATGCCACCGTCGCTGGCACCCCACCGGTGACCATCCTGTTCACCTCGGCGACCGGCAATGGCGATATCCATGTGAACGAAGCCGTAAGCTGGGCTGCCTCCCCAAGCACCACGACACTGCGGCTCGAGGCGGCGCGCGACATCAACGTCAATGCACCGATCACCGCGACCAACGGCAACATCGTGCTGTGCTGCGGCCGGGACGCCAATATCGCCGCTGCGATGACTACGACGAACGGCAGCATCCTCGTCAATGCCGGCCGCAATATCACCGTCCAGACGGTGGCGGCGCTGACTTCGACCGACGGCAATCTGGCATTGTGTGCCGGCCATGATCTTATCCTCAACGGGGCCGTGGTCCTGACCCGTGGCACGACAGTTCCGGCCCAAAGCCTCGGCCTTGCCGCCGGCATGACGCTGATCGCTGGCTTCGACGGCACCGGACCGGGCATCGCCGGCGGCACGATCATCTTTGGCGCCTCGGTACCGCCGATTGTCGTGACGGGCCCCAACGCCCTTGTGGCGATCCGCTACAACCCTGCCTCTTATGCGACCCCGACCGATTTTCGGCACGCTTCACGCTCAGCGGCGGCCCGACCGTCGATGCCCGCATGACGGTTTTCCCAAAGGCCGAGAAACTGGCTGATGGCAGCACTGCGGTAACATTGAGCGGCTTCAATACGACAGCGGCTTCGGGCGTGCCGACGGATGTCGTCCTGGTCGCGGGCCCGGATGCGCGCGCCGATTTCGACACCGCTGCCGCGGGCACCGGGATCGGCGTGACCTACAGTGGCTACACACTGGCCGGTGCCGGCGCGGCGCGCTACGCGCTTGCGGTGTCGTGCTGCGGTGCCGGATCCCGGACGACCGGCGCAATAACCCCGCCAACGCCAACACCGACACCGACGCCAACACCGACGCCAACACTGACGCCGCTGTCCTATTCGCCGATATCGACCAGCCCGACGCCGGCCATTGTGGTGGCGGCTGGGCTGCCTGATGGCGATCCTTATCTCAGCGCCAGTGACGGCGATCGCCGAACCCGTGAGGGCACTGCCAAATGCCAGCGTCGCGCCCTTGCCCGCCAGTCCGGCATCTGCCGACGTTGCCCTGGCGACCAGGTGGATCGCAGACACGGGCGACAACGGCGGACTTGCATTCATCATCGTCGACAAACGCAACGCCCAGGTGTTCGCCTATAGCGCCGACGGCAGACTACGCGGTTCGGCACCGGCTTTGCTCGGGCTGGCGCGCGGCGACATCAATCCGCCTGGTATCGGCGATCGACCATTGTCAGCGATTGAACCCCACGAGCGGATTACCGCCGCCGGACGCTTTGTCGCCGTTCTGGGCAACGACCTGGGCAAAGCCGACATTCTGTGGGTCGACTATGCCTCCAGCCTGTCGCTGCATCGCGTAATCCGTGGCCGGCCGGCGGACGCGCGCCGTCGCCGCCTGCTGTCGCCCACGCCAGCCGATAACCGTATTTCCTACGGGTGCATCAATGTGCCGGCCGAATTCTTCGACGACGTCGTCAAACCGCTGTTTCTGGCCACGACCGGCGTTGTCTACGTGCTGCCCGAGATCAAGACGCTGCACGAAGTCTTTGGAATGGGGGCTGTCGAGTTGTCCACGAGCAAAGCCGATGGCATGCACGGATGACAACGCTGACGCAGAAAAGCCCCTGACCAATGGCCGGGGGCTTTTTCAACGAACGATGGTTGCGGGGACGCGCTACATCTTAACTTGCTGTTGACCGTCCGGCACCAATGACGATCATCTTTGGCATATCGTCTGCCGCGCCCTAAACAAATTGTTCTACGGGAATCTCGATCCGAAAAACAGCGCCCGGATCAACCGGACCGATGGTCAGCGTGCCGCGCAACTGCCGCACCAGCGACAATACGATCTTCATGCCGAGGCTGGGGCGCTTCGTTGCTTCAAAGCCTTCCGGCAGGCCGACCCCATCATCGGCGACCATCAACACGACATGGCCCTCGCGCCGCACCAGCGTTAGGGTAACACGCCCGGATCGGTCGCCGGGAAACGCATATTTCATGGCGTTGGTGAGCAGTTCGTTGACCACCAGCGCCAGCGATACGGCGCGGTCGAGAATGATGAAGATGCCCGGCTCGATGTCCATTTCGAGCCTGATGCGTTCGGCATCGTCCATCGATGAAAAAGCTTCGACAGCCAGTTCACGGACATAGTCGCCGAAATCGACCCTATCGTGCTGGCTGGTCGAATACAGCCGCTGATGCATCCCGGCGATGACCGAAATCCGGCTGCGTGCTTCCATCAGGCTCTGGCGTAGCGCCGCATCGCGCGCCTGGCCGGCCTGCAGCATCAGCAGGCTGGTGACGATCTGCAGGCTGTTCTTGACGCGGTGGTTGACCTCGTGGAGCAACATGTCACGCGCTGCCAGCGCCTCCGCCAGCGCGGTCTCGGCGGCAACACGCGCCGTGATATCGACGGAGGCACCGACAAGCCCGATGATCGCGCCACTGTTATCGCGCAGCGGCGCCTTGGTCGACAGCCAGATCGCCGGCTGGCCGTCAGGCAGGCTGACATGCTCCTCGACCTGTTCGGCGATGCCCAATTCCATGATGCGGCGGTCGGTTGCCATGACGGCGGCGGCCTGCGCTTTGTCGTCGAGGAATTCCGCATCGGTGCGGTTGAGGTATTCGGACGGCGGCTTGCCGATCAGCGCCGTGGTGCCGTGGTTGGCGACCAGCATCCGGCCGCTGCGATCCTTGGCATAGACGACGCCCGGCACGGCCTCGGCAAAGACGCGCAGCAACGCCGTGGCGCGGTCGCGTTCCGCCTCGGCAGCGCGCCGCGCGGCGATGTCGATCAGAACCCCCGAAAATCGACCGACGCGGCGGTCTGGGCCTAGCTCGGCACGGCCGCTGCCTTCGACCCAGCGATACTCGCCGTCCGGTTGTCGCACGCGATGGTCGCAGCGATAGTCGCCGCCGGTGCGCAGCACGTCGGCAATCGCGGTGGCGACGCGTTGCAGATCATCGGCATGGATCGTCGCCAATATCTCCTGGCTTGCAACGCCGGCGCGGCACTGCGCCGGATCCATCCCGAAGGCCTGGGCAAAGCGCTCGTCGGCAACGAAATTGTCATCGGGAACATCCCACACCCAGGTGCCGACGATGGCACCGGCGTCGAGCGCCAGCTGCACGCGTTCGGCCGCGGCCTTGGCCTGCTCGACCGCATTGTGCCGCACCGTCACGTCCTTGTAGAACACTGCCAGCCCGTCGGGCCCCGGATAGGCGCGCATGTCGAGCCAGGCGGATTGGCCGTCGGGCCAGTGATACAGGTGTTCAAGCGCAACCGGCGTGTTTTCGGCCATGGCGCGCCGATACAGCGGGCCCAGTCCGCTCGATTCGCTGCGCGGCCAGGCCTCCATTTGCGTCTTGCCGATGATCTCGCTGGCGGCGCGCCGCTCCAGCCGCAGGCCCTCGGCATTGATATCGACGACACGAAAGTCGCGGTCGAGCATCACAAAGCCTTCGGCCATGCGTTCCAACACGCCCCGGGCCCGGTCGCGTTCGACGACCAGCGCAGCCTCGGCAGCACGCCGTGCGCGTTCGGATTGCACGCGCTGGGTGGTTTCGAAAACCAGTGCCAGCACCCCGCCTGGCTTGCCTTCATCATCGGGCACCGGTGAATAATCGAGGTCCATGAACACTTGTTCGGGCACGCCCTGGCGATGCAGGGTCAATTCCTGATCCTTGTACAGCAGCGTGCCGCCGCCGAGGCAGACCTGCATGACATGGTCGTTGAAATCGGCAATTTCGGGCCAGCCGTCGCGCACCGGCATGCCGAGCAGCGCCGGGTGGCGGGCGCCGGCAAAGCCGCTGTAACTGTCGTTGTACAGCATCACGCCGGCGTCGCCCCACAGCAAGACCATCGGCACGCGCGATCGCAGCACGAACGCCAGCATGGTGCGCAGGCTAGCGGGCCAGGCGGCGATGGGCCCGAGCGGTGTGCAAGACCAATCGCGCGCGGCAATCAGCGCGCCACACGCCGTCTCAGCTGGAAACCAGACATTCATTCGGCGACCACGCGGCATATAGGAGACTGGGAACGAGAATAGCGAAAGAGCGAGCGAACATTACATCCACCTGCAGCCTCGCCTCTGGCAAAATGCCGCACTCCAACAACCCAACGTCGTTATCACAGAATCGTTGCGGGGGGCTGAAGAGATTGCTGGGCAGCGGGGCACGGCCGGGCACCGATCGGCATCGGACGGCGTTTAGCGGTGGGGCCGACACCGCCAAAAAACGCGCCCCGGGAGATTCCGGCATGACCACAACGGCCGAATGGCTGGCACCGGCCGCAACAATGATCGCCGCAGTAATGACGGCGGCGAATATCGGTGCCAGGGTAACAGGCTGGGGCTTTGTGGTGTTCACCTTGGGGTCGATATGCTGGGTCCTCGTCGGCATCGACAGCGGCCAGCAAAGCCTGATTGTCGCCAATGGCTTCCTGTGTGTCGTCAACGCCATCGGCATCTGGCGCTGGCTGGGGCGTCAGGCGCGCTATGAAAAGGTCGGCAGCTCGGCCGAAGCCGCTGGCGCCGCACCGTCGCTGCCATCGGTGTTCGCCGCTACGGCGGTTGCCGGGCGCGAAATTGTCGATGAAGGAGGCACGAAGGTCGGCGAGGCCATCGAAGCGATCGTCGATTGCGAAACCGGCACGATCCGGCACATCGTCGTGCGCTTTGGTGGTGTCGGCGGCATCGGCGAACAGATCGTCGCCCTGCCGCTTGCCCGGGTCAGGTTGAACGCCAACTCGATCGTCAGCCAGGTGCCCGCCAATGAACTGGCAGGCTTGCCGCGTCTCGACGATGACCAATGGCCGGAATTGCTCGACCGGCCGGTGGCACGGGGCGGCAGCGCGCCGCCCCGTGCCTGACCGCCGTCAGTAGACGCTGCGCACGTCGGGCTCGCGTGCCCAGATACGCCCGGCCGCTGCCGTCGTAACGAACGCCGCCGCATCGCCGAGAACGACAACGCCCTCATCGGCTTCGACACCTGCGGCATCGAGCAACGGCGCCGCGGCATCGGTCGCGCCGATGACCTTCAGGTGCGCGAACGCATCATGGACCCACGCCACCGCCGCCGATTCGCCGAGCAACGCCGCCGTGCCATCTTCCGACGCGACGATCGCAACGGCATCAAACAGTACCGACGGCCCGCCCGCCAGCTGGTGATCGGCCTTCAACTTGCTGCCGTCGTCGAGCGTCACGCCGCCGATCGTCGGGCAGACGATCTTCAGTTTGGCCCCGGCGGCCTCGACCGCCTTGCGCAGCGCGGTGACGACGGCGGCGCCGGCACCGTCGGTGACCAGTGCGCCGACCTGGCGACCGGTGAACGGCGGCGCGCCGCGTGCCAGCATCGACAGGCTGGGAGCGGTGTCGATATCGGTGCGCACCGGTACGGCGGGGGTAGCCGGAGTGATCGCGCCATCATGCCCAAGGCCCGCCGCAACCCGCTCGGCGAGATCGTCGTCGATCACCGCCAGATGGCCGAGCATCGTCGTACGGACGATTTCAGCCTCGACCTTTGACAGTTCGAACACCAGCGCCGCGACGATATGGTCCTGCTCGGGCTCGGTCTGGCTCAGGAAGAACTGCCGCGCCTGGCTGTAATGGTCGGCAAAGGTCGCCGAGCGTTCGCGCTGCTTGGGCCCTTCGACTGGCGCCGGGAAACTGCGGAAGCCGGTATCATGGCTTTCGCGCGGCCCCGACGGATCGAGCAGGCTCGGCGTGTAGGTGACCCGCTGCGGGTGCACCTGCGTCTGCATATGGCCGTCACGCTGCATGTTGGCGAACGGACATTTCGGCGCGTTGATCGGGATCTGGTTGAAATTGGTCGAGCCGAGCCGGCTGAGTTGGGTGTCGAGATAGGAAAAATTGCGGCCGTGAAGCAGCGGATCGTCGGAAAAGTCGATGCCCGGCACCAGGTTCTGCGTGCAGAATGCCACCTGTTCGGTCTCGGCATGGACGTTGGCCGGGTTGCGATCGAGCACCAGCCGACCGACGACGCGCAGCGGCACGACCTCCTCGGGGATCAGCTTCGTTGGGTCGAGATGGTCGAAATCGAACCCGGCGGCCTCGTCCTCGCTGAACAGCTGGACGCCCAGCTCCCATTCGGGAAAATCGCCGGCTTCGATGGCGTTATACAGGTCGCGGCGGTGGAAATCGGGGTCGGCGCCGTTGATCTTGACGGCTTCATCCCAGACGACCGATTGCAGGCCGAGTTTCGGCGTCCAGTGGAACTTGACGAACGTCGACTTGCCGGCGGCATCGACCAGCCGGAAGCTGTGGACGCCGAACCCCTGCATCATTCGCACCGAACGCGGGATGGTGCGATCCGACATCTGCCACATCACCATGTGCATGGCTTCGGGGGTCATGGCGATCCAGTCCCAGAAGGTATCGTGCGCCGATGCCGCCTGCGGGAAACCGCGATCGGGCTCCTCCTTCACGGCATGGGCGAGATCGGGGAACTTCATCGCATCCTGGATGAAAAACACCGGGATCTGGTTGCCGACGAGATCCCAATTGCCCTGCTTGGTATAGAATTTGACCGCGAAACCGCGGACATCGCGCGCCAGATCGGCCGAGCCCTTGTTGCCGGCGACGGTCGAGAAGCGCACGAACACCGGGGTCTTTTCGCCGGCTTCGCCAAGGACGAGGGCGGTGGTGAGGTCCGACAGGCTGTCGGTCAGTTCGAAATAGCCGTGCGCCGCCAGCCCCCGCGCGTGGACCACGCGTTCGGGGATGCGTTCGTGGTCGAAATGGAAGATCTTTTCGCGCAGCACGAAATCTTCGAGCAGCAGCGGCCCGCGCGGCCCGGCGCGCAGGCTGTTGTGGTCATCGGAAATCGGCGTGCCGAAATTGGTGGTCAGCACCGCGGCGCCGGGTGCCGCGACCTGATGCTGTTCGCCGCCGACACCGATGTGCACGGCGGGTGCGCCGCCGTCTACGGCCTTAGCAGTCTTGGTTCCGGTAACGCGTGCCATGGCTGAATTCCTCGTGATTTGACCTTGAAGCAAACGCCCGAGGCCGGGTTTGGAGCCGGATTCTCCCGGCCCCGGTGATTTTATTCGGCGGCGATGGCGACGCGCGCCGGCGCGGCGCGCTGGCGGGCGAACATCGCCGCCTGATCGCGGATTTCGGCGGCCAGCGGCGCGTGAGGCGTTCGCGGCGCATCGGCGGCATGGGCGTCGAACAGGCCGTTCTGGCAGTGGCGGCTGTCGTCCCATCCGAGATGGCTGAGGATCGGGTAGAGGCAGATCGCTTCCACCCCGACACCGCGGTCGCGCGCGATGCGGACTTCGTCGCAGATGTGCCGCAGCCAGCCGGGGCGGAAAACGCCCTCGGTGCCGGTTTCGGCGAGATACAGCGGTTGCGAATACCGCGCAGCGACATCGGCCAAAAGGTCGGACAGCGGCCGATGCAGCCAGTCGCCGAGATAGATGGTGCGACCTTCGTCGATCCACTGGTTGTTGTAGTAATAATTGAGGCCGATCAGGTCGATCATCGTCGCGTCGCCACCAAGTTCGGGCGCCAAGCGGCCGAGCAACATGTCGACGGCCTCGAACTGCGCCGCATTATGCCGGGCGGCACGCGCCACCGCGGCGGCGCTGGTATCGCTCGGCAGAATCTGGATCAGCGGCTCGGCGCAGGCCATGCGGGCGTTAGGGTCGACCCGGCGAATGGCGGCCGTCGCGGCGATGGCGGCGCGGACCAGTTGCCGCTTCAATTCGGCACCCTTGCCGCGGGCAAACGGGTTCAACCCGGCGTTGTCGCCGCCGCACCATGCCCAGAAACTGATCTCGTTGATGGGCGTGAACCACGCAGGCTGGCTGCAATGATCCTTGACCAGCTGCGCCACCGCGCCGGCAAAGGCGGCAAAGCGATCGACGAACGCCGGCGACCAGATGTCGACGCCGTTGGGAATGCCATAATGTAGCAGGTCCCAGATCACCTGCATCCCCGATGCCTCTGCCGCCTTCAGCATCGGCACGACCTCCGACCAGTCGTACCGTCCCGGCCGCGCCTCGATGCGATGCCAGCGCAGGCCGTCGCGGCACGCCCGCATCCCGTGCGTTTGCAACAGCCGATAGTCCTCGAGCGCGCGGCGATCATGGCCGGTCGCGGCCTGGATATCGAGGCGAATGCCGTCGCGACGTTTTTGCGCGGCGCATTCGAAGCCGCCCATCAGGTCGCTGGCGAGCAGGGTCACAGGCTGGCCCGGACCGCGCCGTTGTGCATGGCCGCGGCGCCGG
>JANOCM010000652.1:0-1646 GCA_031412175.1 Alphaproteobacteria bacterium | reverse complement strand
CTGTCCGGCCAGCCCGACCCTGCCGCCAGTCTCGCCCTTATTGGACGCTCGGTGGCGGTGCCGGCGGGGGCAACCCCGGTCTGGGTGTCGGAACCGATGGGCTGGCTGTACGGGCTCAAACCCGGTGATCGCTTTGCGCTGCCATTGGGCGGTGTCGATCGCCCGGTGGTGGTCGCGGGCGTGTGGCGCGACAATGCGCGGCAATTCTGCGCCATCGCGATGCGCGACAGCGATTTCGCGCAAGCGACCGGTGATCGGACGATGACCGAGGCGGCAATCGACGTGGCGCCGGGCGCAAATGTGCCAGCCACGATCAAGGCGCTGCGATCGCGCCTGCCCGCCGGTGTCGCCGGCCAAGCAATGTTTGGCGAGCCGCGGCAGATGCGCGCCATGGCGCTGACCATATTCGATCGCAGTTTTGCCATCACCTATGCGCTGGAGGCGATTGCCATCACCATCGGGCTGATCGGCGTCGCCGCGACCTTTTCGGCGCAGACGCTGGCGCGGGTGCGGGAATTCGGCATGCTGCGCCACATCGGCGTGCGGCGTCGCCAGGTCATGGCGATGCTGGCGGCGGAGGGTGCGTTGCTGGGGCTGGTCGGCGTCGTTGCCGGGCTGGGGCTTGGCGTGGTGATGAGCCAAGTGCTGATCCATGTCGTCAACCCGCAGTCGTTCCACTGGACGATGGACACGCGGCTGCCGTGGGGGCTGTTCGCCGCGCTGGCGGTGGCGCTGATCGGCGCGGCAGCGGGAACGGCGGTGCTCGCCGGGCGGCAGGCGCTGTCGGCCGATGCGGTGCGGGCGGTCAGGGACGATTGGTGAGGTGGCTGCTCGCCCTGTTGCTGCTGGCGGCCGCGCCAGTGGACTATGCCCCGGTGCGGCCGGGTGTGGCGATGGTGTTTCCGCGCGATCATGGTGCGCATCCGGCGTTTCGTACCGAATGGTGGTATGCGACCGGCTGGTTGAAACTACCCGATGGGTCGCAGCGCGGTTTCCAGGTGACGTTCTTCCGCACCAAACCGCCGATCGATGACGCGAACCCAAGCGCCTTTGCGCCGCGGCAGGTGCTGTTTGCGCACGCGGCGCTGTCCGATCCCAAACGCGGGCATTTGCGGCACGACCAGCGCATCGCGCGCGCCGGCTTCGGGCTCGCCGAGGCAGCGACCAGCGATACCGACGTGCATATCGATGACTGGGCGATGCGGCGCGGCGCCGACGGCGTGTTCCGCACCCGGGTGCAGGGCGACGGCTATGCGCTCGACCTGGCGCTGGCGCCGACGCAGCCGCCGCTGCTGCAGGGCCAGGGCGGGTTCAGCCGCAAGGGGCCGGCGGCGGGTGACGCCAGCCATTATTACAGCCTGCCGCAACTGAAGGCGACGGGAACATTGGTCGAAAACGGCCGCAAGGTGGAAGTGTCCGGCAGTGCCTGGCTCGATCGCGAATGGTCGTCGTCCTATCTGAACCCGCAGGCGGTCGGCTGGGACTGGCTGGGGCTCAACATGGATGATGGCGGCGCGCTGACGCTGTTCCGCATCCGCGACAAGGCCGGAGCGGCGCTATGGGCGGGCGGGTCGTATCGCGGCGCCGATGGCCGGCTGACGGCGCTCGCGCCGGGCGATGTGCGCTTTGTGACAACGCGGCGCTGG
>JANOCM010000651.1:0-1562 GCA_031412175.1 Alphaproteobacteria bacterium | reverse complement strand
AGCGCTATTCCGTGCCTTTTTGGTCTTCTGTTTCTGGCACTAACTGTTGGGGTGTTGGCAGTTGTAGCGCAGTGGCCATGGCATGGGGGAAAAATTGCAGGCCTGCTGACAGCGCTCGCTTTTTTAGGCTTCAGTGTCATGTGCTTGGCATTGGCGTTCGCCGGGGTTCAGCCACAGCATCTAGAGTTCGACAAGAGAACACGGCGGGTCCACGGGCGCATTCGGGGAAAGATGTGGCTGTTGCGGTCCATTGATGCTGAATTTGAGGCATTGCGGACCCCAATCATCAAATCCACCGCACGCGAAATGGGCGGCGATCTTCATGAGGTTCTGGTCGAACACGTAGGCCATCACCCTTTGTCAATGGGTGCTTTCGAAGCACGCGAGGATGTCGAGTATTGGCGGAACAAGCTGGATCACCTCTTGAAACAGTGATGGACCGCGGCTTCCGGTCATTTGGCCAGCCTGCAGACTTTTCCGCCACCCCGCGGCAGTGCGCGTCGATACGGTGATCGTCACCGGCTGCAACACAAGCGGCTGCATCCGCGCCTCGTCGCTCGACAGCTTCAGCTATCGCTACCGGACCATCATACTCGAGGTTTGCGTGGGCGATATCGAGGAGAAGCCCCACAAGGACAATCTGCGTGATCTCGGGCGTCGCTATGCCGACGTTTCCAACCTCGAAACGGTTCTAGCCCAGATCGAAAACTGGCATCAGCACAACACACAGTAGCCATTTCGAGCGAGGCGGTTGCAGGCTCCCTGGAGCAGCCGCCTCTTAGATATGGTCTACGCGATGGCATGCCCTCCACTTGAGCCCAACGGATACCCGGGGGGTTCGTCGGCACGCGCTTCCCTGCTGCGCCACAACCGCGGCGCGCCCGACACGCTTCGAACGTGTGACCTTTGCCTGCTTGGGCCCTTGCTCGCCGCAAATCCCTCGTTGCCCCCCGCGCCGCGATCGGCTATTGCCCTTCCACGGATTGCGCCCGTAGCTCAGCTGGATAGAGCGCTGCCCTCCGAAGCTGGGAATCGCGGTTCCCAGGCGCCCGAATTATCAAATAAAATCAAATGGATATAGGATCGGACCGGAGTTTTTCGACGGCCCGGCGCGTGATCGGCACGACAGCGCCACGATGCCGATGCCGGTTGCTCTCGAACCGGCCGGACTTCGTTCCGATGATCGGCTCGCCACCGTGTTCCAAGCGATCGCGTTGGCTCGACCGGACGAGGCTCCTCTCTGGCCGAGGACCGCGATATGGACATCGTTAGGGCCTCCTGCGGACGGGCTGCGGACACGCGCCTCCGGCCAAAAAGCAAAGCCCCTGGCCTGCTCGCCAGGGGCTCGATGGTGCGTCACGAGATCAGCGGCAGATGGTCTTGTAGCCGACGACGATGGTCTCGCCGGAGTAGCGGTCGAAGCGCTTGATCGGCTTCTCGAAGCAATCCTCTTCGGCCTCGACGAAGGCGACGTGACGCTGGCGGCCATGCCCGTATTGGCGGGGCTCATCGTCGTAGCCGCGATAGCGGGGCTCGGCGGCGCGGGCCTGGTTGCTGACGAT
>JANOCM010000650.1:0-5523 GCA_031412175.1 Alphaproteobacteria bacterium | reverse complement strand
CGCCAGGCCGTGCGTCACCGGCAGCATCGGCACGCCGGCCTTGGAATAATCAGCCTCCATGAACAGCGCCAGCGCCCAGAAATGCGGCGGCGTCCACAGGAAGATGATGGCGAACAACAGCCACGGCAGCAGCGAGGTATCGCCGGTCACCGCCGCCCAGCCGACGATCACCGGAAAGGCGCCGGCGGCGCCACCGATGACGATGTTCTGCGGTGTCCGGCGCTTGAGCCAGACCGTATAGACAATGACATAGAACAGCACCGACACCGCCAGCCAGAACGCCGCGACCCAGTTGACCGCCAACCCCATGATGGCGACCGACCCGACGCTGAGCACGATGCCGAACGACAGCGCTTCGAACGGCAACATCTTGCCCGCCGGCAACGGGCGCTTGGCCGTCCGCTTCATCAGCGCGTCGATATCGGCCTCATACCACTGGTTGAGCGCGCCCGAGGCGCCAGCGGCGACGGCAATGCAAAGGATTGCGGTGAAGCCAAGGAATGGATGGATCCGGCCCGGCGCCGCGATCATCGCGCAGGCCGCGGTGAACACCACCAGTGTCATCACCCGCGGCTTCAGCAGCGCAAAATAATCGCGCCATTCCGCGAAGGCCGTCTCTGGTGCCGTTGCCAGGGGGGTGATGGTCGTCATGTCACGCGATCACTCTATGCATGGCCCCGGCGTGCGACGGTGCGCACGCCGGGGCCCATGGTACGCCGGCGTTACTTGATGACCGGCAGGGTCTCGAACTGGTGGAACGGCGGCGGCGAGGACAGGGTCCATTCCAGCGTCGTCGCACCTTCGCCCCAATAGTTATCGGCCACGCGCTTCTTGCTCGCGAAACTGACGACCAGGTTGACGAAGAAGATCAGCATGCCGACCGCCATGATGGCATAACCGTAGCTTGCCATCTGGTTGTAAAAGGCGAATTCCGCCGGATAGTCCGGCACGCGCCGCGGCATGCCCTGCTGGCCGAGGAAGTGCATCGGCATGAACATCACGTTGACGCCGACGAAAAACACCCAGAAGTGCAGCTTGCCGAGGAATTCATTGTACGGCTTGCCGGTCATCTTGCCGAACCAATAGTAGAAACCAGCGAAAATGGCGAAGACCGCACCCAGCGATAGCACATAATGGAAGTGTGCCACGACATAATAGGTGTTGTGGAAATAGGTGTCGAGGCCGGCGTTCGACAGCATCACGCCGGTGACACCACCGACCGTGAACATGAAGATGAAGCCGATCGCCCACAGCATCGGCGTCTCGAACGACATCGATCCGCCCCACATCGTGGCAATCCAGCTGAAGATCTTGATGCCCGTCGGCACGGCAATGATCATCGTTGCCGCGGTGAAATACATCTTGGTGTTCACGTCGAGACCCGAGGTGAACATGTGATGCGCCCAGACGAGGAAGCCGATGAAGCCGATGGCGACCATCGCATAGGCCATGCCCAGATAACCGAACACCGGCTTTTTCGAAAAGGTCGAGATGATCTGCGAGATCATGCCGAATCCGGGCAGGATCAGGATGTAGACCTCGGGGTGACCGAAGAACCAGAACAGATGCTGGTAGAGCAGCGGGTCACCGCCGCCATCGGCCGTGAAAAAGTGCGTGCCGAAATTGCGATCGGTCAGCAGCATGGTGATGGCACCGGCCAGCACCGGCAGCGACAGCAGCAGCAGGAAGGCGGTGACCAGCACCGACCAGACGAACAGCGGCATCTTGTGCAGGGTCATGCCCGGCGCGCGCATGTTGAGGATCGTGGTGATGAAGTTGATGGCGCCAAGGATCGACGACGCACCCGCGAGGTGCAGCGACAGGATCGCCATGTCGACAGCAGGCCCGGGGTGGCCGCTGGTCGACAGCGGCGCATACAGGGTCCAGCCGGTGCCGACGCCGTTGAAGCCGGCAGGGCCTTCGACGAACATCGAGCCGACTAGCAACAGGAACGACGGCACCAGCAGCCAGAACGAAACGTTGTTCATGCGCGGGAACGCCATGTCGGGCGCACCGATCATGATCGGCACAAACCAGTTGCCGAAGCCACCGATCATCGCCGGCATGACGGTGAAGAACACCATGATGAGGCCGTGGGCGGTGATGAACACGTTCCACAAATGGTAGGACGCATCCAGATTGCCTTGGGTGAAGAAGGTCAGATACTGGATGCCCGGCTGCGCCAGTTCGAGCCGCATGATGCCCGAAATCGCGCCGCCGATGGTGCCGGCGATGATCGCGAAGATCAGATACAGCGTCCCGATGTCCTTGTGGTTTGTCGAAAACAGCCAGCGCTGGACAAAGCTCAGCTTGTGGTCGTCGTGATGGTCGTGGGCGTGGTCATTGTGACCCGCGAGTGCGCTTGGGCTGGCCATGGTCAGGTCCCTCTAGTCAGGCGGCAGGAGCGGCGGCGGGCGCGGCAGCCGCGACCGGGGTCGCAGCCGGCGCCGGCGGCGCGGCGGGTGAAACGGTCGTCGCTGCAGGCGGCGGCGTGATGCCGTTTTCCTTCTGCTTGGCGGCAATCCATTCGGCGAAGCGTTCCTTGGAGACCACTTCGACGGCGATCGGCATGAAGCCATGCTTGGTGCCGCAAAGCTGGAAACACTGGCCGAAATAGACGCCGGGGCGATCGACCTTGAACCAGGTTTCGTTGACGCGGCCGGGCACGGCATCCATCTGCACCCAGAACGCCGGCATCGCCCAGGCATGGATGACATCGGCCGCCGTGGTCAAAACACGTACCGTAGCGCCTGCCGGCAAAACGATCCGGTTGTCGACATCGAGCAGGTTTGGCGAACCGCGCTTTGCCGCTTCGGCCTCGGTCAGCATCACCGAATCGAAGGTGAACGCGCCCTGGTCGGGATATTCATATTCCCAATACCACTGGTGGCCGGTCGCCTTGATGGTGATATCGGCCTTGGGCGGCGTGTACTGGTTGGCGAGCAGCCGGAACGACGGCACCGCTATCCAGACGAGGATCAGCACCGGCACGACCGTCCAAACCACTTCGATGACGGTGTTGTGGCTGGTTTTCGACGGCTGCGGGTTGGCGCGGGCGCGAAAGCGGACGACGGTCCAGGCCAGCAGCGCCAGCACGAAAATCGAAACGATGAACATCACCGGGTTGAGCACGCCGTCGACCAGCGCATGCGCCTCGCGGCCGATCGGGGTCACCGGGTCCTGCAGCGCAATTCCCCTGGGGGAGGGCTGGCCGACGCCGGCTTCGGGTGCGAGATATTGCGGTGCCGCGGTCGGCACATCGGCGGTGGTCACCACCGGTACCGGGGCCGCGGCCGGTGCATCCGCCTGCGCCAGCGCCGGCAGCGGCGCGATGGCGATCAGCAACGGCAAAAACAGGCGCTGTAGTTTGCGCATCATGGCCCCATGGCAAAAGCGGCCGGGCAAGACCCCGGCTAGGAATGCGCCCCTATGGCGCGATGCAGCGCAAGGGGCAAGCGGGTGTTGTGTCGCGGGCGGGGATTTCAGGCCTTGAGGTCGGCGAACACCGCTGGCTGCTTGGCCATCTGAGCGCGCACGGCATTTGGCACATCCTCGCCCTGCAGCATCCCGGCATTCCACACCGCGACATATTCCAGCCCCTGCTCGATCGTCTGGCTGCGGCCTTCGTTGAGCACCTGCTTAAGCCCGGCGATGACCAGCGGCGATTTGGCGGCAATCTGCTGCGCCATCGCGTCCGCCGCGGCCAGCGCCGCTTCATGATCGGCCGCGACAGCATTCACAAAGCCATATTGCCGCGCCTCGGCCGCCGGAAACCGGCGTCCGGTATAGGCGAGCTCGCGGACCAGCCCCTGCGGCAGCAGATAGGGGATGCGCTGCAAGGTGCCGACATCGGCGACGATCGCGATGTTGACCTCCTGGATGGTGAAATAGGCATTTTCGGTGCAGATGCGGATATCGCAGGCGGTGATGAAATCGACGCCGCCGCCGATGCAGGCGCCCTGCACCACCGCGATCACCGGCACGCGGCAGCGATCGACGACGTTGAACGTTTCCTGCATCGCCTTGACGTGGCGACGGAACAATTCGCGCGCGCGCCCCGGATCGGCGCTGCCGCCGCCTAGGCTCGACGCCGCCATGTTGAGATCGAGCCCGGCGGTGAAATGCTTGCCGGTCGAGGCAATGATGACGGCGCGGACGCTGCTGTCAGAATCGATCGCGGCGAACACATCGATCAGCTCGGTCCAGAACGCCTTGTTCATCGTGTTGAGCTCGGCCGGCCGGTTCAGCGTCACCCGGGCGATAGCGCCATCGACGCGATAATCGAGTGTGGTGAGTTCCATGCCGCCGATCCTTCCGCTACAGAAATTTTCCATGACCAAATTCACCGTCAACGGCAATCCTGTGCATTTCAAGATGCCGCCCGAAACGCCGCTGCTGTGGGCGCTGCGCGATGCGTCGAACCTGACTGGCACCAAATATGGCTGCGGTGCCGGGCTCTGCGGCGCCTGCACGGTGCACATCGACGGCAAGGCGCAACGCAGCTGCCAGGTGCCGATCGGCAGCATCGAGGGCACGTTCGTGACGACCATCGAGGGGCTGTCTGACGACCGCAGCCATGCCGTGCAGCAGGCCTGGATCGCCGAACAGGTGCCGCAATGCGGTTACTGCCAGTCGGGCATGATCATGGCGGTGGCGGCGCTGCTGAAGGACATTCCGCAGCCGAGCGACGCCGACATCGACGCGACGATCACCAACCTCTGCCGGTGCGGCACCTATCCGCGGATCCGCAAGGCGATCCACCGGGCGGCGCGGGGCGATGTGGCTACGGGCGTGCCGGGGCCGGACACGACGGCGTCGGAAGCGGCTCGCATCGCACCGAGCCTGAAGGCGCGATAGCGCCGCGCCTCAGGCTGCGCGCGGCATCGCGCGCAGCACGTCTTCGGCTTCGGCCATGATACGCCGCACGATGTCGCCGGCCGGCAGGATATCGTTGATGGCGCCGCCGCCCTGCCCGGCGGCCAGGCATTGCTTCGCTGGATCGACATCGTCGACGACGCCGGCAATCGGCCCGAGGCGGTTGAGCTCGACCGATTCGGCGACCTGGGCAAAGAACGGCTTGGCCTGCTGGCCTTCGAAGCCGCGGGTCGATTCATTGGCGATGGCGCGCAGCGTCTTGCCGGTGAACACCTTGCTGATCACCGTGTCGCTTTCGCTCATGGCGAGGATGGCGTCCTTGTAGGGCTGGCCGGCGTGCGCCTCGACGCTGGCGATGAAGCGCGTTCCCATCCAGACGCCGACGCAGCCAAACGCCAGCGCCGCGGCGAGGCCCCGGCCGTCGAACAGGCCGCCGGCCGCGACCACCGGGATATCGACGGCATCGACGACCTGCGGCCACAGCGCGACGCTCGCCACCGACCCGGTGTGCCCACCGGCCTCGGTGCCCTGGGCGATGATGACATCGCAGCCGGCCTCCGCCGCCTTGACCGCGTGGCGAACATTGCCCGCCATGCACATCACGACGATGCCGGCCTGCTTCAGCTGTTCGACGATGGCCACCGGCAC
>JANOCM010000649.1:0-2146 GCA_031412175.1 Alphaproteobacteria bacterium | reverse complement strand
CCGTCCGGGTTAGCGGCGATTAGATGATGCGAGCAACGACCACAGCGGCCGCGCTGATTCTGTCCGCCGCGCCGGCGCAGGCGGCCAATCCCGCGCCTTTTCTGAACCTGTGCGAAGCCACTGTGCCGGTTGCCAGCTGCGGCTGCATGGCCAATGAATTGCAACGCAGCCGCGACGGCCAGATCGCGCTCGATGCCTATGCCGGCAGCACGCGGCCGGCGGCAGAGAAGCAGGCGACGATCGTCGCATTGGCCAATAAATACGGCATGAAAATCTCCGAAATGATGGCAGCAGTCGAGCGCGCCAAGCCACTCGCCGCCGCCGCTGCCGAGCGTTGCAAATGACGGATTCGGCCGTGCCCGAGCTGGGCGGCGTTGATCTCCCGGGCTTGTTGCCGCGACGCTGGCGGACGACATGGGGCAGGGCAGCGACCGCCTGTACTAAGCAGTGATTGACGGCCACGCTATGCTCGATCAGGCAGCAAAGGCGATGTCGTCGGCGCCCAGCGGCGTCTGGCGAAACCGTAGCTATAGCGATCAAGTGAACCGCGATCAGTGATTCGTGGGTCGATTATACTGGTTGCCCTGACCTGTTTCGCTTTGGCGGCGCTTTGGCTCTATCAGCGCCGACTTATCTTTCCCGCGCCGCCGCCGCGCACCATTGTCGTCGCTGGCTATGATCCGGCCGTGCTTAAGACGGCCGACGGCCTTTCGCTAGTGGCGCTTTACCGTCCCGCTGCTCCGGGCAAATCGACCCTTATCTTCTTCCACGGCAATGCCGATACGCTGCAAGGATCAGCCAAGGCCGTCGCCGGACCGGTCGCAGCCGGCCATGGCGCACTGCTGCCTGAATATCGCGGCTATGGCGCCAACCCTGGCAGCCCGGCAGAAGCGGGCTTCTACGCCGACGGCGCGGCGGCGTTGGCATTCGTGCGCGGCCAGGGCGTACCCGACGGCGATATTGTCATCATCGGCAATTCCATCGGTTCAGGCGTTGCAACCGAGCTCGCCACGCATGGCGATTTTGGCGGCCTTGCGCTTGTGTCGCCCTACACGAGGCTGTCGGCGGTCATCAGTGCCGTAGCAGCTGGGCTACCGGTGGATTTCCTTGTCCGCGACAAGTTCGATAATCTGTCCCGACTGCCACACATCACGGCCCCAATCCTTGTGCTTCATGGCCGACGCGATCGCGTCATCGCATTTGCCCAAGGCGAGGCACTCGGCGCCGTTCCAGGCGTGCGCTTCAGAGCGTTCGATGCCGGCCACGAGCTCGCCTATCTGCCCGAGGCACAGTCGGCACTCACCGAATGGCTTGCGAACCGTCGACAGCCGACCCTGTCGGCCGCTACAGCCGCGCCATGACATTCAGCATTCCCGGCTTGGACCTCGCCACCTTCGTAGCCGCCACGCTGGCCGAGGACATCGGGCAGGGCGGCGACCGCACCTCTGCTGCCGTCATCCCTGCCGATGCCGAATTGACGGCGGTCATGGACAGTCGCGACCCTGTCACCGTCGCAGGTTTGCCGATCGCTGCCGCCTTCTTCAGCGCGCTCGATCCCGATTGCACCATCGAAACGCTGGTTGCCGAAGGCGCCGTAGTCCCTGCCGGTACCAACCTGATGCGCATCCGCGGCAACGCCCGCGCGCTGCTGACGGCGGAACGCTCGGCGCTCAACACCGTCCAGCATCTGACCGGCATTGCGACGATGACGCGCGCCTATGTCGACGCGATCGCCGGCACCGGTGCGATCCTGCTCGATACGAGGAAGACGCTGCCGGGCCTGCGCGTCCTTGAAAAATACGCCACGCGAATGGGCGGCGCAACCAACCACCGGATGCGGCTCGACGATGGCGTGATGATCAAGGACAACCATATCGCCGTTGCCGGCGGTGTTGACGCCGCAGTGCGCGCCGCCAAGGCAGCGGGGCTGACCGGTATTGTGGTGGAGGTCGATACGATCGATCAGATTCTTCCGGCAATTGCCGCCGGCGCCGACCGGCTGCTACTCGACAATATGGGGCCGGCGGTGTTGCGCGAGGCCGTCGCGCTTATTGCTGGCCGGGTGCCGATCGAGGCCTCGGGCGGTGTCAACCTGCAGACCATCCGCGCCATCGCCGAAACCGGCGTCACCTATATCAGCGTCGGC
>JANOCM010000648.1:0-3561 GCA_031412175.1 Alphaproteobacteria bacterium | reverse complement strand
GCATCGCTGCCGGCGTTTGCCGATACCGCTTATGTCAACGCCAATGGCTATACGATCGATGCGACGGGGGCGATCGTCCGCTTCGCCACGCTGGTCGTCGGCACCGACGGCCGGGTCAAGGAAACGCTCGCCGCCGGCGCGCCGCTGCCGCGCGGCAAAAAGGTCGATGTCGGCGGCCGCACGTTGCTGCCCGGGCTGATCGACGCGCACGGCCATGTTATGGGGCTGGGCGAGGCGGCGCTGGCGGTCGATCTCAATGGCACCACCTCGCTCGACGCGGCGCTGGCGGCGATCCGTGCCAATCCGGGCAAGGGCGCGTGGGTCAAGGGCAGCGGCTGGAACCAGGAACGCTGGAACCTCGGGCGGTTCCCGACGGCGAAAGAACTCGACACTGTCACCGGTAATCGCCCGGCGTTCCTCGAACGCGTCGATGGTCACGCCGGCTGGGCCAATAGCGCGGCGCTGGCGATCGCCGGGGTGACCGCGGCGACGCCCGACCCGGCCGGCGGTCGCATCGAGCGTGACGCCAGCGGCGCGCCGACCGGCGTCCTCGTCGATGCCGCGATGAAGCTGGTGGCGGCGAAGATCCCGGCACAGACAGCGCGCGAGGGCGATCGTGCGCTTGCCAAGGCGCTGGCGATCATGGCCTCGGTCGGCCTGACCGGCGCGCACGATGCCGGTGCCGATCGCGCCACCTGGGAACGCTATCGCCGCTTTGCCCGCACCGGGCTGCTGACGACGCGGCTGTATGTGATGGCCTATGGCCCCGACAATCGCGCCGCCATCGCGCCCGATGGCCCGATCGGCTGGGAATACGGCGACCGGCTGGCGATGATGGCGATGAAGCTGCAGGCCGATGGCGCGCTGGGTTCGCGCGGCGCGTGGATGAAGGCCGATTACAGCGACGCACCGGGGCAGAAGGGCTTGCCCTTTTACGAGGAAGGCCTGCTGCGCCGGATGATCCTCGATGCCTCGGCCAAGGGCTTCCAGGTCGATGTCCATGCCATCGGCGATGCGGCCAATGGCGCGACATTGAGCGCCTTTGCGGCGATTCCGGAAAGCCAGCGCGCCGCGTTGCGCCACCGCAACGAGCACGCCCAGGTCGTATCGGCGGAGGACCTGCCGCGCTTTGCCCGCCTCGGCATCATCGCATCGGTTCAGCCGACGCACGCCACCAGCGACAAGGGCATGGCCGAGGCACGGGTCGGAGAAAAGCGGCTGGCCGGCGCCTATGCCTGGAAAACCCTGATCGACAGCGGCGCGCGCATCGCCGGCGGCTCCGATTTCCCGGTCGAACCGCCGAACCCCTTCTACGGCCTGCACGCCGCCGTGACGCGCCAGTCGCGCGACGGCCAGCCCGCCGGCGGCTGGCGGCCGCAGGAGGCGATGACCATGGAACAGGCCTTTGCCGCCTTCACCACCGGCGCCGCCTGGGCCGGCCGTGCCGAGACCAAGGTCGGCACGCTGACGCCGGGCAAATGGGCCGATTTCATCATCGTCGACCGCGACCCGTTCGCCACGCCGGCGGCGACCCTGTGGCAGGCACAGGTCGCTGAAACCTGGCTGGCGGGCAAGCGGGTGTTCAAGCGCTAGTCCCCAATTCGTCACCCCGGCGTAGGCCAGTGTGAAAGTATCAGGCGAGGCTCAGCCCCCCACGACCACATTCTCCTGCACGAAAAAAATTGTCGAGCGCTCGAAATCGATGAAGTTCGCCTCGTCCTTGAGCAGCATCACGCTGGCCTGCGCGCCGGCCTCGCTGCTGGCGCCGGCGATCAGGCCGGCCTCGTCATCCCACCAGAGTTCGGCGACGCCGTCATAGGGTTCGACCGTGCAGCCGCGCGCGGTTGAAATGGCGACGTCCAGCCCCGTGGCAATGGTGTGCGACTGGACGTAGCGGCGCACGCCGAGGGTCGCCGCGACCCCGGCGACCAGTGGTGCATGGGTGGTGCGCCAATAATGCTGGAAATCGGCGCGGCTGACCCCCGGCTTGCGGCGCAGGCAATACATCAACTTGATCATCCCAGCGCCGCCAGTTTTTCGACGGTCAGGATCTGCGGCAGTTCCTGTTGCCCGCCCTTGCCGTCGTAGAAGACATAGACCGGCACCCCGGCACGGTTCTGTTCGGCGAGCCATTTCGAGATATCGGCGTCGCCGCGCGTCCAGTCGCCCTCCAGCACCGCGATGCCCTTTTTGGCGAAGCTTTCGGCGACCAGCGGGCTGGCCATCGCGCCCTTTTCATTGACCTTGCAGGTCAGGCACCAGTCGGCGGTCATGTAGAGGAACACCGGGGTTTTGGCGGCTTGCAACGCCGCCAGCTTTTCGGGGCTGTAGCGCTGGGCACGCAGCCCCGCCGGCGCCGATGTGCCGAGCGCCTGCGCTGGCGTCGCGATCGGCAGCAGCGAGATCGCGAGGAACACCACCAGCACCGCCGCCCCGGCGGGGATCCACGCGGTATTGCCCTTGTGCTGGCGGCTGCCGAGCCACCACAGCAGCAGGCCGAGGCCCATCGCACCGGCCAACCCGCCGGTCATCCCCTCGACGCCGGCTTGGCGCCCCAGCACCCAGGCCAGCGCCAGCGCGGTCAGGAACATCGGCACCGACAGGATGGCGCGCAGCCGGGTCATCCAGGCACCGGGTCGCGGCAGCCGCCGCCGCAGCGCCGGGACAAAGCCGACAAGCAGGAACGGAATGGCGATGCCCAGCCCCAGCCCGGCAAACACCGCGATGGCGGCGAAGGCCGGCAGCACCAGCGCGGCGCCCAGGGCGCCGGCCATGAACGGCCCGGTGCACGGCGTCGCGACGAACGCCGCGAGCGCGCCGGTGGCGAAACTCCCCATCATGCCGCCCTTGCGGATGGTGTCGTCGCCCAGGCCACCGGTCGACAGGGTGATCTCGAAGACGCCGGCGAGATTGAGCGCAATCGCGGTCACCAGCAGCAGCAGCCCGGCGATGACGCGCGGATCCTGCAACTGGAACGCCCAGCCGACCTGCGACCCTGCCGCGCGCAGCAGCAACACCAGGCCGCCCAGCGCGGCGCATACGATGATGACCCCGGCGGCATAGGCGAGTGCGTCGCGCTGCGCCTCGCGCGCCGGAATATTGCCGCTGGCGAGGCTGAGCGCCTTGAGGCTGAGGATCGGGAACACACACGGCATGATGTTGAGGATGATGCCGCCCAATATGGCCCCAGCGATGATGAAGGCCAGGCTCGGCGTGTCGGCGGCCGGGCGGTTGCCGGCGAGCGGCAGCCCCGCCGCGGGCACGTCGCCGGGCTCGGCGGTTAGGTCGAAACCGAGCGGCTTTTCATCACCGACGCGCTCGACGCGCAAAACGCCCCGGATCGGCCCCTTGGCGTCAGGGGACGCGGCGGTTTCGATCCGCAGCCGGTCGCCGGCGACTGTCACGGCCTGCGGCGCGGCATAGTCGATAGCGCCGTCCTCGAGCGGGTAGAAATAGGCGGCACGCACGGTATCCGGCGTCCCGAACGGCACGGCGAGGACGAAACGGCCCTTGTCGGCCTTCCACGTCGCCGCCCAGGTCACCGGCTTGGGCAGCGCGGCG
>JANOCM010000647.1:0-4094 GCA_031412175.1 Alphaproteobacteria bacterium | reverse complement strand
TCGCTGACCGGGAAGCTGTAGTTGGCGTTGGCCGAGATCTGGAATTTCGGCACGGTCGGCAGGCGATTGCCGTCGCGGATGCCGCCGATGACGGCGCCGTTGCCATCGACGACGGTCGAATCGAACTTGGCATCGAGGACGCTGCCCGAGACGGCGAGGAGGAGCCCTTCGGTCGGCCGCGCGGTCAATTCGAACTCGACACCGACGCTGTGCGCCTTGGGCACGTTGAAGACGATGCGCGACGAGCAGGAGCCGGCGTCGAGCGTCGTCTGCAGATTCTTGATGTCGGTGTAGAAGACCGCGGAGTTGAAGGTGATGCCGCCGACCTTGGCCTTCACCCCGGCTTCATAGTTCCACAGCGTTTCGTCGCCGAAATTCTGGAAGCCGCCGAAGGTGTCGCGATCCGAGCCCTGGCAGAGATTGGCGTTGAGCGGATCGTTGACGCCGCCGAGACGGAAGCCCTTGGCGGCCTGGAGGTTGACGTTGACATTGTCGGTGACGGCATAGCTGGCGAGGAAGCGCGGGTTGACGCCGGTCGATGTCGTCTTGTTGCGGGTGCCGCTGTCGCCGTTGGCGAACAGCCCGCCCGACGTGATCGTGCGCTCCTCCTGATAGGCGTAATAGCGCAGGCCGGCGGTGATGGTCAGCTTGTCGAAGAATTTGTAGCTCGCCTCGCCGAAGCCGGAGATCTGTTCGAGCGTGTAGGGCAGCACCGAATTGAACGGGGAATCGGCCTCGAAGCCGTTCGAGACCGCCGCCGAGGTGCCGGCGCCGAGCGTCGCATCGGTGAAGGCGTCATAGCCCGGGGTTGGCAGCCGCTGATCGTAGTCGCGATCGGTGTTGGCGTAGAAGGCGCCGATCACCCATTGGAAATCGCTGGTATAGGCGCTGGCGAGGCGGACTTCCTGGGTGAAGCTCTTGACCTTCGTCGTGTCGCGCAGGTTCGACGGCAGGGTGATCGCGGCATTGGGATAGCCGAGATCGACCGACACCGAGCCGGTGAGCGCGCTGGCATCGCGGCTGACGAGGATGTCGCGGTGGGTGTAGCTGCTGACCGAGGTGAAGGCGATATTGTCGAGCTCGACCTCGATGGTGCCGTCGACGATCAGCGTCTTGTCGGAAAACGCCTCGCGCAGCAGCAGATATTGCTGGCGATCCTTGAGCGTCACCGCCGGGCGGGTGGTGGTGAACGGGTTGGCGAACAGGTTATAGGTTTCCTGGCGGTTGAAGCCGTCGGTGTGAACCTCCTGATACAGCACGCGCGGGGTGATCTTGACGTTCTCGCTCGGCTGGAAGAGCACGGCGACGCGGCCGCCATAGCGTTCGCCGTTGTTGACGTCCTTGCGCGCGGCGGGGCCGAGTGCGTCGATGAAGCCGCCGTAGCGGGTGTAATAGCCGACGGCGCGCACCGCGAGCTTGTCGCCGAGCGGCAGGTTGACCGCGCCCTTGAGCGAGCCGCCGACGTCGCCGCCGTCGATATAGTTGAAATCGCCTTCGACCTGGCCTTCGACGCGCGCGGTGGTCGGCTTGTTGGTGATGTAGCGGATGGTGCCGCCGACCGAGCCCGAGCCGAACAGCGTGCCCTGCGGCCCGCGCAGCGTCTCGACGCGGTTGAGATCGAACAGGTCGATATCGGGGGTGAACAGCGACAGCGAGATCACCGATTCGTCGAGGTAGAAGCCGACCTGTTCCTTGACGCCGGGCTGGTCGCGGACGATCTGGCCCGACGAGACGCCGCGGATGGAGACCTGGCTCTGGCCGGGGCCGAGATTCTGGATGGTCAGGCCGGCGACGCTGCGCGACAGGTCCTCGATCGTCGTCGAGTGCTGGCGCTGGATGTCGGCCGACGTCTGGGCGTTGATCGAGAAGGGCACGTCCTGCAGATCGGAATCGCGCTTCGTCGCGGTGACGACGATGGTGTCGCTGTCGACCGCATTGGCGGCATCAGCGGCGAGCGTCTGCGCCTGCGCCGGGATGGCGAGCGCGGCGATCGAGGCACCGGCGCACAGGATTGCGGCACGGCGGTGCGATGCGCTACGGAACATCTGGGTCTCCCAAGTTAACAATTCAGTTATATTTGTAACGGACTTCACCATCTGTTGCATTTGCGGTCAATGCGGCGTGGCCGCCGATCATGCGAATTTGTGACACTGTTGCAATAATGCCAGACCTCATCATTCCGGTGTCGTTGACTTTCGGGCAAGTTCTGCGAGTTTTTCGCAATGGCAACCGTCCCTGCGACTTCGCTGCGTTCCGGCCCTTCGATCGGGCTGATCGTCATGGTCGGCGCGGCGATCATGCTCAACTATATCGATCGCGGCGCGGTGTCGGTGGCGGCGCCGCTGATCAAGGACGAGATGGGGCTGTCGGCGACGGGCTATGGCCTTGTCGTGTCGGCGTTCTTCTGGACCTATGTGCCGTTCCTGCTGCTGTCGGGCTGGCTCGCCGATCGCGTGTCGGTGCACCGGCTGATGGCGGGCGGCGTGGCGATCTGGGCGCTGGCGACCTTGCTGATGGGCTTTGCCGGCGGGCTGGTCACGCTCGTCGTGCTGCGGCTGCTGATGGGGGTGGGGGAGGGCGTTGCCTTCCCCAGCGCGTCGAAGCTGATGGCGCGGGCGCCCGAGGCGCGGCGCGGCACCGCCAATATCGCGCTTTCGGGCGGGCTGGCGATGGGCCCGCTGGTCGGCACGCTCGCCGGTGGGGTCATCCTCGAACTTTATGGCTGGCGCGAGATGTTCGTCATCTTCGGCGCGGTCACCTTGCTGTGGCTGCTGCCCTGGGCACGGCTGCGCGCTGAGGTCGATGCGCCCGCCACCGGTGACGACTGCGCCTGCGCCTATCCGCGGCTGCTGCGCACGCCATCATTGTGGGCGATGGCCGCCTATCACTTCTCGGGCACCTATGCGCTCTACTTCGTCATCGCCTGGCTGCCGCTGTATCTGGTCAAGGTGCGCGGTTACGACATCACCGACATGGCGCTGCTGACATCGCTGTTCTACCTCGGCCAGACCATCGGCGCTGCCGGTTCGGCAGGGCTCGCCGACCGCATCATCGCGCGCGGCCGGTCGGCGGCAGCGGTGCGGCGCGCGGTCGGGCTCGTCGCTTCGGCGGTGTCGGCAGTCGGCGTGCTGGCGATCGCGCAGACCGAAACGACGCTGGCGCTGGCGCTGTGGCTGGTGCCGACCAGCCTGTGCTTCGGCACCATCACCGGCATATTGTTCGTCTGCGGCCAGACGCTGGCGGGGCCGGCATCGGCGGGGCGCTGGGTCGGGGTGCAGAGCGCTGTCGGCAATCTGGCGGGGGTCATCGGCCCGGTGATCACCGGCGCCATCGTCGATAGCGCCGGCTATGGCCCGGCGTTCGTGCTGACCGCGGCGATCATCGTTGCGGGCGCGCTGGTGTTCGCCTTTGCGGTGCCGCGGATCGCGCCGCTGGATTGGCGGGGCTAGGCTTTGCGCTGGTTCCTGCTGGGCGCGGTTGCGGCGCCATTCGTCATCGTCGCGCTGGTTGTGCTGGTACCGTATTGGTGGGTGGCGGTGGCGCTGGTCGGCGCGGTCGTCACCATCGGCGGGCTGCTGGCGCTGGTCGAATGGGCCGGCGCGGTTCGCCGCGCGGCCGCCGATGAGAACCGGCGCATCGCGGCGACGGTCTGGCCGCACCGGGATGCGCCGACCGAAGCGGCAGACGAAGGCCCGCCGTTCACCGATGCACGGGTCGATCTGGCGCGGCATCGCGCGCTGCGGGGACGGTTCGATGGCTGGCGTTACAGGTCACCGGTTGCAGGGGCCGGCGTTGGTCCGACCCCCACCCGCTCGGCTGGCGCCGAGTCGCCTCCCCCCTGAGGGGGAGGAAAGCTACTTCCCGCGCGACTTGCGGTGTTCTTCCAGATCGAGCACCGCCGAATCATCCTCCGGCACCAGGCCCAGCCGGCGTGCGACTTCCTGATAGGCTTCGACTTCGCCGCCGAGGTCGCGGCGGAAACGGTCCTTGTCGAGCTTCTCGTTGGTCTTCATGTCCCACAGCCGGCAGCCATCGGGGCTGATTTCATCGGCGAGGATGATGCGGCTGAATTCGCCGTCGAACAGCCGGCCGAA
>JANOCM010000646.1:0-2965 GCA_031412175.1 Alphaproteobacteria bacterium | reverse complement strand
ATTGCGCGGCAGGACGGTGGTATCGTCGGCGCCGGTCAGCAGCAGCACCGGCGGCGCCCCGGCATGGGCATAGGTGATCGGCTGGGTGACGCGGACATCGGGGATGGCGCCAAAGGCGATATCGGCGGCACCGCCGGGGGTGAAGGGCGCGAAATCATAGGGGCCGGCGAGGCCGACCGCCGCCTTGATGACGCCGGGCGCGCCGGCGCGTGCCAGCCAGCGGCCGTCCATCGTCAGCATCATCGCGATATAGGCGCCTGCGCTATGGCCCGAAACGCCGATTTCGGCCGGATTGCCGCCATAGCGGGCGATATTCTGCGCCGTCCAGGCGACCGCGGCGGCGCCGTCCTCGACGAAGCCGGGGTATTTCACCTGCGGCACCAGCCGGTAATCGGGGACGACGGTGACAAAACCCTGCGCCGCCAGCGCCCGCGCCGCAAAGGCATAATCCTCGCGCTGCCCGCTGTTCCAGCTGCCGCCATAGAAGAACACCACGACCGGCGCGTTGCGCGCGCCCGCCGGCGCATAAATATCGAGTTTCTGGCGCGGATCGCTGCCAAAGGCGACCGCGCTGGCAACGCGATCGGTACCGGCATCGCCCGGCGTGATGTTGTTGACGCCATTCAATGTGCCGAGCCGGGTACACCCCGACATGGCGGCGATACCGGCGGCCGCGCCCGCGATGATGATCCAGCGCCGTGTCGTCGTCATTCGTCCACCTTCGTTGCCCGCCCGCTGCCTAAAGTGCGCGCCGTGTCATGGCAAATGGGTGAACTCCCTCCCCCTTGCGGGGAGGGCGACTTGGCGCCAGCCGAGCGGGGTGGGGGTTCACTCGCCGCGACACTTGCAACCCCCACCCCGCTCGCTTCGCGAGTCGCCCTCCCCGCAAGGGGGAGGGAGGCGCCACAATCACCGCAGCCGCCGCGCCAGCGCCGCATCTTGCGCCGCCGTCTCGGCGCGCGCCTGTTCGATGTCCCAGTCGAGCCGCGCCGGCGCGCCGATCACCTCCGACACCGGCCGCCGCGGACTGGCCAGCGCCGGGGCCCGCGGGTTGCCGATCCGCAGCGCAAAGGTCGGCCGCCACGTCGCGTCGTCGAGCAGCGCCTCGGCAGCCAGCGCAAACTTCGGCTGGCGCCCGAGCTGCCGGTCGCGGTCGATCATTTCGGGCAGCTGGTTGAGCGGTTGCGCCGCCAGCCCCAATCGCGTCGCGGTCAGGTGCAGCCGCTGCCACGCCATCCCCGCCAGCAGCGCGCTGCGCCGGTCCCACGGGTCGGCGACCAGGATCAGCCCGAATAGCGACGCGGTCGGCAGCGCCGTCTCGCGCGTGCTCGCCAGCCAATAGCGGCCTTCGCTGGCGGGCGACTGATCGGGCAGCATCGCCGCCGCCGCTGCCAGCCACGGCGAGATACCCGAGGTGGTGAGGCCAAGGCCATCCTTCAGCCGATCCATGTCGCGGCGGCTGTGGCGGAACCAGCTGTGGCTGGCGGCCATCATGTCGGCATCGGCGGCGATGGCGGCGGTGGCATCGGTGGTCAGCGCGGCAAAGCGTTGCCCACGCGGCGACGCGGCATCGAACAACGCGATCCGCACCAGCGGCGAACCGGCGGTGGCGGCGAGTGCGGCAACCTTGTCGGGGGCGATCGGCCCGCCGCGATATGGCCCGCGGTCGACATGGCGGTGGCCGATGGCGGCAACCAGCGGGTGCGGCGCACTGCGCTGCCCCTCCGGCCCCAGCACCACCCGCGCGACATGGAGCGGATTGCCGGGATCGGGCAGCAGCCGCACCACCGCCGACCGGCCGATGGCGGTCGACGCCAGCGCCATATTGTGGATGGCGCCGCCCAGCCCGGCCAACCGCTCGCGGCCATAGGGGTCCATCGCGCCCAATGACCGACCCGGCACCTCGAAGATATCAACCCCCAGCCGGCCGATGGCGAACTGCCACGGCTGGGTGTTGTGCGGGCTGGAGGCGAGAACGCCGGCCGCGACGAGCGCCAGCGGACCTTCGTAAAGACCGCGGTTCCAGTCGCTCCACACCTTCAGCCCGGGGCGATCGAAGACCGGGATGACGCCCTGGTCGACGGCGCGGACCAGCCCGGCGCCGGCAGTCAACAGCGCCGCGCCGCCACCCCAGCGCAAGGCCGTGCGGCGGTCGATCATGCGGCGATCATGCGGGGATCATTCGGCAGGGGCGGCGACGCGTTCCGCCTCCCATTGCGTCCGGATCGTGTCGGCGGTGGTGCCCGAATGCCAGCCCGGCGGGCCGACGATCGCCATCCACTTGCCGCGCAGCCCCGGCGCCTTCCAGACATCGGTCGCGATTGCCACCCATTCGTGGAAGGCCACCCACAGCGGGTTGAAGGTCGCCAGGTTGCGGACGATGCCATAGCGCACCGGTTCGTCGTCGCGTTCGGCCTCGAAAGTGCCGAAAAGCCGGTCCCAGACGATGAAAACGCCGCCATAGTTGCGATCGAGGTAGCGCGCATTGGTGCCGTGGTGGACGCGATGGTGCGACGGCGTGTTGAGTGCCCACTCAAGCAATTTCGGCAGTTTTTTCACCGATTCGGTATGGATGAAGAACTGGTAGACAAGGTTCAACCCGGCGCAGAACAGGATCATTTTCGGCGGAAACCCGATCAGGAACAGCGGCAAACGGAAGATAAAGCTCAATGAAATGAAGCCCGTCCACGTCTGCCGCAGCGCTGTCGACAGGTTGTAATGCTGCGAACTGTGGTGGATGACGTGGCTGGCCCAGAACCAGCGCACGCGATGCGCGCTGCGGTGGAACCAATAATAGAAGAAATCCTCGCCCACGAAGCACAAGGCCAGCGCCCACCACGTCGCCGGGATATCCAGAAGCCGGAATTGCCATAGCCAGTTGCCGAAGGCGACGATGCTGCCGCCGACCAGAATCGCGGCAAAGGTGTTGCCGAACCCCATCGCCAGCGACGTCGCGGTGTCGCGC
>JANOCM010000645.1:0-3020 GCA_031412175.1 Alphaproteobacteria bacterium | reverse complement strand
CGCATCCAGCGCTACCACGACACCGAAACCATCGCCAAAACGCTGACATTCTTCAATGATCAGTCCGCCAAGGCCGATGCCTATTTGACGCCGATCAAGCGCAGCCCGTATTTCTGCTCCGGCTGCCCGCACAACACGTCGACCAAGCCGCCCGAGGGCCAGCGCGCGCTCGCCGGCATCGGCTGCCACATCATGGCGCTGTGGATGGACCGCGCCGAAACCTTTACCCAGATGGGCGGCGAAGGCGTCACCTGGGTCGGCGAGGCGCCGTTCACCAGCGAAAAGCACGTCTTCGCCAATCTGGGCGACGGCACCTATTTCCATTCCGGCCTGCTGGCGATCCGCCAGTCGATCGCCGCGGGTGTCAATATCACCTACAAGATCCTCTACAACGACGCCGTCGCGATGACCGGCGGGCAGAAGCACGACGGCGAATTGAGCGTCGACCAGATCGCCCAGCAGATGGTCGCCGAACACGCCAAGAAGGTCGTCGTGCTGACCGAAGACCTGTCGCGTTATGAAGGTGTTACGCTGCCATCTTCAGTCCGGCTGCTCGATCGCTCGGCGCTGCCGGCGATCCAGGACGAATTCGCCGCCACTGCCGGTTGCACGGTCATCATCTTCGACCAGACCTGCGCCGCCGAAAAGCGGCGCCGCCGCAAGCGCAAGACGATGGCCGATCCGACGACGCGCATCTTCATCAACAGCGCCGTTTGCGAAGGCTGCGGCGACTGTTCGGTGCAATCGAACTGCGTCTCGGTCGAGCCGCTCGAAACCGAATTCGGCCGCAAGCGCCGTATCAACCAGTCGAGCTGCAACAAGGACTATAGCTGTCTCAAGGGCTTCTGCCCGAGTTTTGTCAGCATCGAAGGCGCCGAGGTCAAGAAATCGCGCGTCGATTTCGATTTCGCCGGCGTGCCCGAACCGTCGATCCCCGCGCCCGGCCATGGCTATAACATCATGGTCACCGGCATCGGCGGCACCGGCGTGCTGACCGTGTCGGCGCTGCTCGGCACCGCCGGGCATATCGAGGGGCTCGCGTCGACGACCGCCGACATGGCTGGGCTCGCGCAAAAGGGCGGCGCCGTCTATTCGCACGTCCGGCTGGCGGCGAAGAACGACGACCTGCTGAGCCCACGCATCATCGCTGGCGGTGCCGACCTGGTGCTCGCCTGCGACGCGGTCGTCGCCGCCGACAAGCCGACGCAGACGCTGATGATCCCGACGCGCACCGCCGTCGTCGCCAACGCCGATATCGCGCCGACTGCCGACTTCGTGCGGGATCGCGACCTCGATTTCCGCTCGGCGCAGGTCGAAAAGGTCATTCGCGGCGCGTCGAACCCCAATGCCTGCGACTTCATCGCCGCCGACACCGTTGCCGTGGCGCTGATGGGCGATGCGATTGCCGCCAACATCATCGTCATGGGCTATGCCTGGCAAAAGGGGCTGATTCCACTGCAGCGCGCCAGCATCGAAGCGGCGATCGAATTGAACGGCGTCGCGGTCGATTTCAACAAGCGCGCCTTCGGCCTCGGGCGGCTGCTCGCCACCCGCCCCGACCAGGTGCTGAAGATGGTCGAGGATGCGCGCGGCCCGGCGATCGACCCGCCGGCGACGACCCTGGACGAGATCATCGCCCGCCGAACCGCCGACCTGACCGCCTATCAGGACGCCGCCTATGCCGGACGCTTCACCGCGCTGGTGGCGAAAGCGCGCGCCGTCGGCGGCGATGCACTCGCCGAAGCCGTGGCAAGAAGTCATTACAAGCTGCTGGCCTACAAGGACGAATATGAAGTCGGCCGGCTGTATTCCGACGGCCGCTTCAAGGCGGCGTTCGATGCCCAATTCAGCGGCGGCACGATGAAGGTGCAGCTGGCACCGCCGTTCCTTAGCGGTATCGACGCGGCGACCGGGCGCCCGAAAAAGCGGTCGTTCGGCCCGTGGATCTTCACCGCCTTCGGCCTGCTGGCCAAGATGAAGGGCCTGCGCGGCACCGCCTTCGATGTGTTCGGCTACAGCGCCGAACGCCGTGAGGAACGCGCCGACATCGCCGCCTATGAGGCCGAGATCGAGCGGTTGATCGCCGGGCTGACCGACGGCAACATCGGTCTTGCCATCGCGATAGCCAAGCTGCCGATGGACGCGCGCGGTTTCGGCCCGGTCAAGGCGGCGCAGCGTGAAGCTGTGGCGAAACGGCGGGACGCGCTGTGGGCGAAATGGCCGGGCGAAGCGGCGAGAGCGGCGGCGTAACGCTTCCTCCCCCTCAGGGGGGAGGCGACTCGCGCGCAGCGCGGCGGGTGGGGGTCGGCCGGCTGTGGCCACGATTTGTCGACCCCCACCCGCTCGGCTGAGGGCCGATTCGCCTACCCCCCTGAGGGGGAGGAAACGGGTCAGCCTTCGGTCACGAAGCAAGCCCGACCGGAAAATGCGATCTTCGCGCAGGCATCACGCGCCGCGGTCTTCGACGCATAGGGCCCCATCTGCAGCTTGGTGACCGGGCCATCGGCGAGGTAGATCGGCTTTTGCACGCCGACGAGCTGTTTTTGCTTCGTCTTGACGTCGGTCCAGGCGGCTTCCGCCTGCGCTTTCTTGGAAAAGGCGCCGAGCTGCACGCGCCAGCCCGTCGGTTTCGGCGGTGCCTTGGCGGCGGGCTTGGGCTCCACGGCGGCGACCACGACCGGTTTCGGCGCGGGCTTGGGCGCCGGAACGGCTTCGAGCGGCTTGGCGGCAACCGGCGGCGCTGATGCCGGGATGGCGACGGTGGCGACCAGCGGCCCAGCAGGCCGCGCTTCGGGGATTGGCCTCGGCACGGGTGCCGACATCGGGACCGGCGTCGAGACAGCAGCGGTCACCGGCGGGCGGACGGCAGGCGGCGCGGCGGGTGGCGGGGTGGTCAGCGCCGACGCAACGCCAACAGGCTTTGCCGGCACATTGCTCGCCACCGACACCGGGGCGACTGCCGGCGGCGGCGTCACCGGCACCGGCTTGACGATCTGCGCCGATGGCGGCAGCGGCGCCGG
>JANOCM010000644.1:0-4145 GCA_031412175.1 Alphaproteobacteria bacterium | reverse complement strand
GCTGTCGGATGCGATGAACATCATCACCGTGCTGGTGAATGTCGTCGTCTGGGCGCTCGCGCTGATCCTTGTCCTCGACAATCTCGGCGTCAACGTTACCGCGCTGGTCGCGGGGCTCGGCGTCGGCGGCATCGCCATCGGTCTCGCCGCGCAAGGCATCTTCAGCGACCTGTTCGCGGCCCTGTCGATCCTGTTCGACAAGCCGTTTCGCGTCGGCGACACGATCCGCTTCGGCGAAGTCACCGGCAGCGTCGAAGCGATCGGGCTGAAAACCACCCGCATCCGCGCCATCACTGGCGAACAGGTCATCGTATCCAATACCAAATTGCTCGATCTGCAGATCCGCAACCTGAAACGCATCGAGGCGCGGACGACGGTGATGACCTTCCATCTCGCGCTCGATTCGGAAACCGCAGCTCTCGCCGGCGTTCACGACATGCTCAACGGCGTGCTGTCGCCGATGCACCATGTCGAATTCAAGCGCGCGCACGTCACCGCGGTGACGGCAACCTCGATCGAGGTCGAAACCGAATTCACCGTCGAGGATGCGTCGTTGCTGGCGCTACTCGATACCAAGCAGCAGGTGCTGCTCGGCGCGCTCGACGGCTTTCGCGGGCTGGGTCTCAGCCTCGCCGATACGACGCCGAAGGTGCAGCTGCCGGGGGACATCGCTGCGCCGGTGGTGAAGCGCGCAGCAAAGGGCTGATTGCCCCCGGAGCGGCGGAAGCGTCAGCCCTTGGGCACGGCCTCGCCGCGAAGCGCGACCGGGATGGACTGGTAGATCGGCGCCGGCACTAGCCCAAGCCGCGCCCGCACATCCTCCAGCGGCAGCGGCAGCAGCGCCATCCAGTCCTGCGCCGGCAGCCAGCGCGCCGCCTTGCCGCGCCGATACCCCTCGCGGATGGCGGCGACATAGGGCTGGCGCGTCGGCGCCTTCCGGCTCTTGAACGCCGCGCCGACGGCGATGAACGCCCAGCCGAGCGAGCGCGTCTGAGCGTAGGAGAAGGCGACAAGGCACGCCTCGCCGAGCGAATCGAGGCCATAGCCGGTGGTGACATGCCACAGGTCGTGCGCATCCCTGATCCGGCGGCCATACCAGGCGACCGGGTGCTCCAGCCCGATCATCGTCTGGTTCGACACCTCGACCAGTCCCTGCGGGGTAACGCCGCCGCCATCGGTGAAGTCGCGATAGACGGCGCCGAGGCTGCCCGGCGGGAGGGCGGCCAGCCAAGCGCGATCCGACAGGCGATCGGCGAGTTCCTCGCGGTTGTAGGCGAGGCGGCCGCCCTCTGCCGTGGCGAGCAGGCGGAAATAGCCCTTGCGCGTCGAATCGCCGTTGAGCGCGCGCATGATCTCGAACACCTCGCGGGTATCGTCCTTGTCGCGCAGCAGGCGTTGCAGCGCGCCGAAGGCGGCGCCCCATTCCTTTTTGGGAACCGGCAGGGTGCGCGGCTCGGCAGCGGCGCGGATCGGGGTCTGGGCGTTCATGCGGAGTAGTTGTACGCAAAATCGCGCGGAAGTAAACCGGGCGCTATTCGGGTGATGCTGCGACAAGATCGCGCCAGCGTTCGATCGACAGGCCCGACAGATATTCGCGCTGCATCGACGGTGTCAGCACCTCGATCATCACGGCATTCTCGACCCAGAATTCGATGACCCCGAACAGCGCACCGCGCAGGCGATAGCGCGTCAGCCAGCCTTCGCGGCGGCCGATCTCATGGACTTCCTCGGCGGTCAGTGTCGTCGCAATAGCGATGTGCGTGGCGGTGCGCGCGCTCGGCACCGGGTCGTTCACCGCCTGCGCATCGTCATCCCCATCGGCGGGCACCAGCACTGATCCGAAGGGATAGACCTCGATGGCGCTGTTGCGCGCATCGCCGGCCATCGCGATCCATGATCCGGCGCCGACCGGCGGGAAGGGCAGGGCCTCACCGCGCCACAGTTCGGCGATGACTTCGGCGACGCGCTGCGGCTCACCGGCGGCAATCGAAACATGAAAGATCATCGGGCAGGGTCCGTCGTTGCTGTACTAGTGATATAGTGCACCAATACAGCAAGTCAAGATTGCCGCGGCTCTTCAGGAGTTCGGGGTGCGCAATCCGGAATTGTCGGGCGCCACCGCCTGGCCCTGGATCGGGCCATAACCGCTGTCGGGAAAGCTGGAGACACAACCGGCGCTGCGGGCGCACTGCTGGTTGCCGGCATAGTGATCATAGGCGCAGCCGCCGAGGCCGAGCAGCAGCGTGACTGCCAAAATCCTGATCATCGACCCCGTTCCTCGCACTATTGTTTTGCTGGCTCAACTCTATAGGCGAGACGGCGTGCCTGCCAGCAGCATTTCGTCGCGCTGACAGTTGAAGAATAGTTTTGGGTTTGACATCGGACGTCATCTTGCGTTTTCTGTCGGTGACTAGGGTACGGGGTATAATCATGGGCATCTGGAACAATTCACGCAGCATGGTTGCAGCAACCGCGGCTGTCATGTTGCTGTCATCATCGGCCGAGGCGGCGCAATTGCTCACCAACGGCGACTTTTCCGCCGGGCTGGCCGGCTGGACCCCGACAACGACGGCCAATGGCGTGGCAAATCACGCCGCAGCGATCTTCAACGTCACCGGATCGGGACCGCAAAGCGCGGCAGAGCTCAAGGTCGGCGTGGCCAGCTTCAGCTTCGGCAATCCGGCCGCCGGCGGCGGCTTGCTGCAGAATTTCGCGTCCGCTGGTGGCCTGGGCGTGTTCAGCGCATCGATTGCCGCGTTGGGGGGACCTTTGAACACCAACAGCGAAGGCGGTATCTTCACTGTCCTGCTGAACGGGGTCGAGAAAGACCGGATTCAGGTGGGAACCATCGGCGCGAATGTAACCGTTCGCTCAAGGCTATCGTTCACCGACACGCTGCTCGCCGGCAACAACAGTCTAGAAATCCGCGCCGTCCGTCCCTTCCTCGCGAACGATACACCCCGCCAGTATTTCACCAATGTCTCGCTGGTCGGCGCCGCGGTTCCCGAAACGGCGACCTGGGCTATGTTCATTGCCGGCTTCGGCCTCGTGGGTGCTTCGCTGCGTCGTCGCAGCGCCGCAGCCGCAGTCATTGCGCAGATTTAGGCTGGTCTGTCCGTCACCAGCGCGCAGCTTGACAAAATTAACCCAATCGGTTAGTTGATTGCGTTGCTTTTCGGGGACACGACCATGCCGCACGACCAAGTGACGATTGCCGCCTCTGACGGCGATTGCCCCGCACATGTCTTCACGCCCGTGACTGGCGGCGGCCCCGCGGTCATCATGTACATGGACGCCGGCGGCATCCGGCCGGGCGCGCTGGGCATGGCGAAGCGGCTGGCGGACGCCGGTTACATCGTGCTGCTGCCCGATCCCTTCTACCGCTATGGTCCCTACGGCCCGTTCGATCCGGTCGAGGTCTTCAAGGGCGATTTTCGCGCCATCCTGGGGCCTTTGATGGCGACGACCGGCAACGCCAAGGCGGCTGCGGACATGGCGGCGTTCCTCGGGTATCTCGACACGCGCAGCGACGTTCAGGGCCGCAAGGTCGGCGCCGTCGGTTTCTGCATGGGCGCCGGCATGGCGATCGCTGCCGCCGGCACGCTGCCCGATCGCTTTGCAGCGGTCGCCAGCTTCCACGGCGGCAACCTCGCCACCGACAAACCCGACAGCCCGCACAGTTACGCGCCGCGCCTGCAGTCCGAGGTTTATGTCGCGGCGGCCGACAACGACAACAGCTATCCGCCCGAGATGGCGGCGCGGTTCGAGGCGGCTCTGGGCGCGGCTGGAGTGACCTATCGCGCCGAAGTGTACGGAGGCGCCGCGCACGGCTGGATGATGCCGGATTTCCCGGTCTACGACGAAGCGGCGGCGGAACGCGGGTGGCGGGAGATGCTGGCGTTGTTCGGGAGGTCGTTGGGCTAGTCTTTGCCCTCTCCCGCAAGCGGGAGAGGTGGCAGTATGAGCGCCTTGCTCCCTCCTCCCACGTGAGCGAAGCGAACGTAGAGTGGGGAGGGTCGGGGTGGGGGTCGTCGGCATAGAGCGCACCTTCCCCCGGATCCCCCACCCCGACCCTCCCCACACAACCGCCAGCGGCGGGGGGGGGAGGGGGCAGAAGGCACCCGTCAATGGTTTAGCCTTAGTGT
>JANOCM010000643.1:0-1803 GCA_031412175.1 Alphaproteobacteria bacterium | reverse complement strand
ATCTGCCATTCGACGAACGCGGCAAAGCCATCGAGATCGACGGCGCCGTCCGCAAAGGGCGTTACCAGCGCCGGGATGGATCCCTGAAACATAAAACCCTCAAAGCCTTCACCCCGGCGTGGCAACCGCTTATGCGGGTCGCTCGTGTCTGGGAGTGTTGGTGATATGGAGCGGGGCCGCAATTTGGCAAGCAATGTCTTTAGGGCAGCCTTGCTGCTGGCGATCGCCGTGCCTGCCGCCGCGCAGATCAGCGAAGGCGCGCGCAGCCTTTATACCCAGCGCCTTGCCAGCAACGCCGCCGGGCAGTTTTCGGGTTTCGCCGGGTCGCCGCTGGTCGGCGTCGGCACGGTGCCGGTGCTCGAATCCGTCGTCACCTGGGATCGGCTGCGCCGCGACAATTATCGCGGCAGCTTTGCCGAATATGCGCTGTTCCTGCGCAGCAATCCCGATTGGCCGCAGGCGCTCGCCATCCGCCGCCAGGCCGAGAAACTGATCGACGAGAGCGTTGCCGCTTCCGATCGCATCGCCTTTTTCAAGCAGTTCCCGCCGCTGTCGGCGCTCGCCAAGCTGCGGCTGGCCGAGGCGCTGCTGTCGGTCGGCCGCGGTGCCGAAGCCCGCACGATGGCGGCCGATGCCTGGGATTCGGCGGGCCTCGACGCGCTCGCCGAAACACAACTGCTGGCGCTCTTCGAAAAGGACCTCGTCGCCACCGATCACCAGTCGCGCGCCGATCGGCTGCTGTGGACCGGCCAAGTCACCGCTGCCGCCCGCCTGCTGCCGCGGCTCGACATGGATCACCGGCTGTGGCTGCTCGCCCGCATCGCGCTGCGCAGCAATTCTCCCGATGTGCTCGACCGCCTCGCCGGCGTGCCGCAATCGCTGCGCGACGACCCCGGGCTGGTGTTCGACCGCGCCTTGTGGATGCGGCGAACGGGCGATGTCTCGGGAGCGCAGGCGCTGCTCGCCGCCAGCAACGTTTCGCCCGGCAAGGTGCTCGATCCCGAAACCTGGCTGAAGATCCGGCTCGAATTCGCGCGCGCCGCGTGGCGATCGGGCAATTTCGATACCGCCTATCGAATCGCCGCACGCCACAGCGCCTTCGGCAGCGACCGGCCGATCGCCGAGCGCTCATTGGGCGAACGACAGTTTTTCATCGACAGCGAGTGGCTCGCAGGCTGGCTGGCGCTGCGCAAGCTGGCACAGCCGGCGCAGGCAATGAAGCATTTCCAGAACGCCCGCGCCGCGGCGCTGACACCGCTCAGCCAGACTCGCGGCGACTACTGGACCGGCCGCGCTGCCGAAGCTGCCGGGCGCAGCAAGGACGCCAATGCCGCCTATGAGGTCGCAGCGACGCATTTCGATTATTTCTACGGCCAGCTCGCTGCCGAGCGGTTGGGCCGGCCGCTGGAGATCAAGCGCGTGCCGGCGCCGGTGATCGCGGCCAACACCGCCAGCACCTTCCGCGCCGATCCGCTGGTGCGCGCGGCGACGGCCTTGGGCGATATCGGCGATCGTGGCCGCCAGACGATCTTCCTGCGCCACCTCGCCGATCGCGCCGAAACGCCGCTGCAGCAGGCGCTGGTCGCCGGGCTCGCCGGCCCGCTCGGGCGGCTCGACGCCGGCGTCTATGCCGGCAAGGCAGCGCGCAGCGTCGGCGAATTATCGCTGCTCGATGCCGCCTTCCCGATGCTCGAGCTGCCGGGCAACCTTGCGAGCCAGTTCAGCATGATCCACGCCATCACCCGGCAGGAAAGCCAGTTCGACCGCAGCGTCATTTCGCACGCCAATGCCCGCGGGCTGATG